>JBNMIW010000089.1:0-7393 GCA_050873485.1 Lachnospiraceae bacterium
AGAAATGCCCACATGAAGAATTAACGATCATTATGCGTCGCTATATGATGAAGATTGCGGAGCACATTGCAAAGGAAAATAATTGTCAGGCATTGATCACCGGAGAAAGCATCGGACAGGTTGCATCGCAGACAATGCATAGTCTGGCATGTACGAATGAAGTGTGTACCATGCCGGTATTTCGTCCGTGTATCGGAATGGATAAACAGGAGATTGTAGACATATCGGAACAGATTGATACTTATGAGACCTCAATTCTTCCATATGAAGACTGCTGTACGATCTTTGTGGCAAAGCATCCGGTTACCAAGCCGATATTGGAGATTATTAAGAAGTCCGAAGAGAAGCTTTCAGATGTGATTGATCAGTTGTTAGAGGAAGCATATGCATCTATAGAAGTGGTAGAAGCCAATATTGAAGATCTTGTAAAGGCATAAGAGAATAGAGGGGGAAACTGTCTGTGGCAGAGAAACCCTTTGGGGTTGAAAAAAGAGGGTGTTTCGGAATTGCCCGAACACCCTCTGACTTGTTTGATTCAGTTGAATATTAGATAATGTATGGCTCTAAGGCTTTCATGATCTCTGAATCATCGCCTTCTGCATGGATATTCAAGTCGATTGGCTGTGAAATATCCAAACTGAAAATGCCCATGATTGACTTCGCATCAATCACATATCTGCCGGAAACAAGATCGAATTCGGCATCAAACTTAGCGATGTCGTTCACAAAGCTTTTTACTTTATCAATTGAATTCAAAGAGATTTTAACTGATTTCATAGTGAATCCTCCTAGATAATTATTATGTCTTTGACATGTCTAGTATTATGATAACTTTTTAAATAGTAAAAGTCAATACGAAAAATATATAGTTTGTGTAAAGGATAGAATAAAAGAATATGAATAAAAATGAAGAACAGATGAGACAGTTAACGGCTTCTATCATCAATCTTGGCTGCAAAGTAAACAAGTATGAAGCGGATGCAATGAAAGATAAATTGATGGCTGCCGGAATGGTGGTTGTGGAACCGGATGATATTGCCGATATCTATATTGTGAATACGTGTTCCGTTACCAATATGGCACAGAGGAAATCCAGACAGATGCTGCGACGTGCTAAAAAGTGGAATCCGGATGCGATTATCATCGCAGCAGGCTGTTATGTGAATGCAGAACATGATACATTAAAAAATGAGGAATTTGTGGATATTGTTGTTGGAAATAACTGCAAAAAAGATATTGTAGAGGTGATACAGGAATATCTCAAGAATTCTGCACACGGAGATAATTATATAGAGATCGGGCACACAAAAGAATACGAAGAGATGGGAAGGCTGAATGCAGCACATTTGGATCACCAGCGGGCATATGTTAAGATTCAGGATGGATGCAACCAGTTTTGTTCTTATTGTATCATTCCATATACAAGGGGACGGGTGCGGAGCAGAAATCCGGAGCACATTTTAGATGAAATCCGGGAACTGGCGCAGACAGGAGTAAAGGAATTTGTGCTGACGGGAATTCACATTTCTTCCTATGGGGTTGATTTTACAGATCAGGACATGGATTTAGGTGATCTGATTGAACGGATCGGTGAGATCCCGGAGGTGGAACGGATTCGGATCGGTTCGTTGGAACCAAGGATTGTTACTACGGAATTCATTCAGAAAGTATCCAAAAGTGGCAAGCTTTGTCCACATTTTCACTTGTCTTTGCAGAGCGCATGCAATGAAACTTTGAAACGGATGAACCGGAAATATACGATCGAAGAATTTATGGAAAAGTGTCAGTTACTGCGGGAAAGTTTTGAGCAGCCTGCTATCACAACGGATGTCATTGTGGGATTTCCGGGTGAAACGGAGGAGGAATTTGCAATTACGGTGCAGAATCTGAAACGACTGCAATTATATGAGATTCATGTTTTTAAGTATTCACCAAGATCCGGAACGGTTGCGGAGAAGATGGAGAATCAGATTCCGGAAGAAAAAAAACATGCGAGAAGTGAAGAATTATTGACACTTACCCAAAAACAAAAAGAAGAATACGAACAAAGTCTGAAAGGGCTGGAAGATGAAGTGCTGATTGAGGAAAAAGCAGAGAATCAGGAGGATTGTTATACGGGACATACCAGAAGATATGTCAGAGTATATGTACCTTCCGAAGAGAATCTGGTCAATCAGATTGTAAAGTATAGATATTAAAACTTGCAACTTTTGTAAAAGTATATTATCATATAGATATCGAGATAAGGACGTGATGGTTATGAATAATCAGAATACATTTAATACACAATTTGTTGAAGTGGTAAAAGATAATAATCTGCCGGTGTCAGACATTCTTGCACAGGTATATACGGCATTGTCTGAGAAAGGCTACAATCCGGTGAGCCAGATTGTGGGATATGTGATCAGTGGAGATCCTACTTATATTACAAGTTATAAGAATGCAAGAAGCTTAATTATGAAGGCAGAGAGAGATGAGATTATCGAAGTTCTGTTGGAGAATTATATTGAGACAAGATTGAAGTAATCTTCTTTTTTGTCTGCAATGAATGTGGAACAGAATGGAATCATTAGGAGACAGAGGATGCGGATTTTAGGACTGGATTATGGTACTAAGACGGTTGGTGTAGCCTTGAGTGATGAATTGGGAATTACTGCACAGCCTATTATGACCATAGAGAGAAAGTCGGAGAATAAGTTACGAAAGACCTTAGCTAAGATTGAAGAGATCATTGAAGAGTATAAGGTTTCTTTTGTTGTGCTTGGATATCCGAAGAATATGAACAATACGATTGGACCTCGTGCGCAGGCAACAGAGGAATTTAAGGAACATATTGAGAGAAGAACCGGTTTACAGGTTATCTTACAAGACGAGAGATTATCGACAGTTGAGTCGGAGCGAATTCTGATAGAATCCGGAGTACGTCGTGAGAATCGAAAAGAATATGTAGATAAGATGGCGGCAGCAGTAATTTTACAGAGTTATCTGGATGCACATCAATCATAGAAGAAAGGATATGAGATGGAAGAATTAGAGACAATTGTAATTACATTTGACGACAATGAAGAAGTAGAATTTTTTGTTTTAGAGCAGACACAGTTGATGGGTGTGAATTATTATCTGGTAGCACCGGTAGAAGACGAGGAAGACGAAGGTGACTGCTATATTCTCAAAGAGAATGCGGAGAGAACGGATGATGAATTTGGAGAGTATTCCTTTGTAGATGATGAGAAAGAATTAGAGAGTTTATATCCAATATTTGAACAATTATTGGAGGATAGTGATATGGAGGTAGAGTTTTGAAAATGAATATAAGAAAGGGCGAGTCTGTGAAAAAGAATAATGCAGAACAGGCTCCCAGCGTGAAGATCATTCCTTTAGGAGGACTTGAACAGATCGGTATGAACATTACTGCGATTGAGTATGAAGATACGATTGTAGTAATTGATTGCGGTTTGGCATTTCCGGAAGAGGACATGTTAGGAATCGACCTGGTGATTCCGGATGTCTCATATCTGAAGGATAATATTGACAAGGTAAAAGGTCTTGTGGTAACACACGGACATGAAGATCATATCGGAGCAATCCCGTATGTTGAGAAAGAGATCAATATTCCAATCTATGCAACCAAACTGACGATGGGATTGATTGATAACAAATTGAGAGAGCACAATCTGCTCAATAATGTAAAACGTAAGGTTGTAAAGCATGGTCAGACGATCAATTTAGGATGTTTCCGAATTGAGTTTATACGGTCAAACCACTCTATTCCGGATTCCTCCGGACTTGCAATCTATACACCGGCAGGTATTTTGGTACACACCGGAGATTTCAAGGTGGACTTTACTCCTGTTTTTGGTGAGACAATTGATTTGCAAAGATATGCAGAATTAGGGAAAAAAGGTGTATTGGCGTTAATGGCAGATTCAACCAATGTAGAACGTCCGGGATTTACACCAAGCGAGAAAAAAGTCGGACATACATTTGACGTATTGTTTGCAGAGAATAAGAATAACCGATTGATCATTGCTACGTTTGCGTCGAATGTGGATCGTGTGCAGCAGATCATTAACAGTGCGGACAAATATGGACGTAAGGTTGTAATTGAAGGCAGAAGTATGGTCAATGTCATTAATACGGCAACAGAACTGGGATTTATACAGATACCGGATAATACATTGATCGGTATTGAGCAGATGAAGAATTATCCGGATGAACAGATCGTATTGATCACAACCGGAAGTCAGGGAGAGAATATGGCGGCACTCAGCCGAATTGCTGCGAACATTCACAGTAAGGTCAGTATTACACCCGGAGATACTGTTATATTAAGTTCCAGTCCGATTCCTGGTAATGAGAAGGCAATTAATAAGATCATTAATGAATTAGAGATGAAAGGTGCAAAGGTAATCTTCCAGGATACGCATGTTTCCGGACATGCATGTCAGGAAGAATTAAAATTGATCTATGCACTGACCAAACCACAGTATGCAATTCCTGTACACGGAGAATACCGCCACCTCAAACGTCATGCAGAACTGGCACAGGAAATGGGTGTCAACAAAGACAATATTGTCATTATGAATAACGGAAGTGTATTAGAATTATCAAAGGACAGAGTGAAAGTAACAGGACATGTTACATCACAGGGTATTTTGGTAGATGGACTCGGTGTTGGGGATGTTGGTAATATTGTATTAAGAGATCGTCAGCATTTGTCACAGAATGGTTTGATTATTGTGGTAGTGACTTTGGAAAAACACAGCAATCTCTTAGTGGCAGGACCGGATATTGTATCGAGAGGTTTTGTTTATGTGAGAGAATCAGAGAACTTGATGGAAGAATGCCATGATGTGGTTGAAGATGCGTTGAATCGTTGCTTGGATCACAATGTGACGGATTGGGGTAAGATTAAGACTTCGATCAAGGATGATCTTGGAGAATTCCTGTGGAAGAGAACAAAGAGAAATCCAATGATTCTGCCGATTATTACGGAAGTATAGAGAAGGGGTGAATTGCCATAATAGTAGCAGAGGCAAAACAATTGAATCAGGTTATTAAGAACAGTGAAGAGTATACCAGATATCAGAATGCAATGAAGCAGGTCATGGCAGATCAGGAACTGTATCAGAAGATGAATGAATTCCGTAGAAGGAATTATGAATTGCAAAGCTATGATGATGGCGTGAATCGGTATCAGGAGATTCATAATCTTGGTCTGGAATATGAATCAGTTCTTCGTACACCTGCTGTTAATGAGTTCCTGGTAGCGGAACAGATACTGACACGGAAGATGGCGACAGTATACGAAACAATAGCGGATGGATTGGAACTGGATTACAGTTATATGGAGTAAGATCACAATGGAGAATGATAAGATTTCAAAAGTTATATTGCAGATCAGTTTACGGACATTGATGAACGTGGTGTTGCTATTTATATTGGTGGAAGGATTTGTTTATACATATCAGTTCTCGTATAAAGTATTTGCAGATGTTCCGTATATGCCAGCGTCATCGGATACTGTTACGATTACGATCGAGTCCGGAAGTACTGCAAAGCAGGTGGCAAGTATTATGGAAGGCAGCGGATTAGTGGAAGATGACAAGCTGATTCTGGCGAGATTATATCTGGGCAAATATAATAAGAAAATTATAGCGGGAACATACACATTAAGTCCGGCTATGTCAGCCGATGCAATCTGCAAGAAGATATGTGGAATTCAAAGTGAGGAAACATCATGATCGTAGAAGAACGGATTACATCTTTTATTAACTCCATGAATAAAGATGAAACAGGAATTGTTGGAGTGATTGAAGCAGAAGCGATACGGGATGAAGTACCGATCATCCGAAAAGAAACAAAAGAATGGATCAAAACAATGCTTTTGATCCAAAAGCCGATGAGAATATTGGAAGTGGGAACGGCGGTTGGTTTTTCTGCTATCTATATGAGTCAGTATCTTCCTGCCGGAGCACATATCACAACAATTGAAAAATGGGAACCGAGAATCGAAAAGGCAAAAGAGAATTTCAAGCGGGCAGATAAAGAGGATTGTATTACTCTGCTAGAGGGAGATGCGGCGGATATATTGAAAGAATTGCAGGAGCCGTTTGATTTTATTTTTATGGATGCTGCAAAGGGACAGTATATTCATTTTCTTCCGGATGTAATCCGGTTGTTGGCAACAGGTGGTGTTTTGATTTCGGATAATGTATTGCAGGATGGAGAAGTATTGGATTCAAAATATGTGGTGGAACGAAGAAATCGCACGATTCATAGCCGTATGAGAGAGTATTTGTACACTTTGAAGAATCATGAGCAATTGGAAACATCCATTATTCCATTAGGAGATGGAGTGGCACTTTCTGTAAAGATAGAATCATGAATGGATTTGGATAATGTGAAGAGGAAATAGTAAAATGAGAAGAAAGATAGAATTATTGATTCCTGCCGGAAGTCTGGAGGTTCTGCGGGTAGCAGTTGATTACGGGGCAGATGCAGTATATATTGGCGGAGAAGCATTTGGCTTGAGAGCAAAAGCACATAATTTTACATTGGATGAGATGCGGGAAGGGTGCGATTACTGTCATTCCCATAATGCAAAACTTTATGTTACGGTGAATATATTTGCGCATAATGCGGATTTGCCGGGCGTTCGTCAATATTTAGAACAATTAAAGACAGTTCCGGTGGATGCTCTGATTATTTCAGATCCGGCAATATTTACAATGGCAAGAGAGATTTTGCCACAAATGGAACTTCATGTCAGCACACAGGCGAATAATACAAATTATGGTATTTACCGGTTTTGGTATGGATTAGGTGCAAAACGAGTAGTGTCTGCGAGAGAATTGTCATTAGAAGAGATAAAAGAGATCCGAAGTAATATTCCGGATGATATGGAAATCGAAAGCTTTATTCATGGAGCAATGTGTATATCGTATTCGGGCAGATGTCTTCTTAGCAATTTTCTGACGGGCAGAGATGCGAATCAGGGAGCATGCACGCATCCGTGCCGTTGGCAGTATAGTGTAGTGGAAGAGAAACGGCCGGGCGAATATTTCCCTGTGGAGGAAGATGATCGCGGAACATATATCTTCAATTCCAAAGATCTTTGCATGATTGAGCATATACCGGAACTGGTGGAAGCGGGTATAGACAGTTTCAAGATCGAAGGCAGAATGAAGACAGCATTATATGTTGCTACAGTAGCAAGAACTTACCGGAAAGCAATTGATGATTATATGAAGGATGAACAATTATACCGGGATCATCTTGATTATTACCGGGAGGAGATTGGTAAGTGCACATATCGTCAGTTTACGACCGGTTTTTACTTTGGAAAACCGGGACCGGATGAACAGGTGTATGACAGCAATGAATATGTGAA
>JBNMIW010000090.1:0-7350 GCA_050873485.1 Lachnospiraceae bacterium
GTGATATCCGGAGAAGTCTTTGAAAAGAAGACGATGGAAGAGATATAAAGATTAAGTTTTAGTGTTCATCCATTGGATGAGGAGGAAATTCATGAGCGAAGAATTGCAGAACAATCAGGAATATGGAGCGGATCAGATCCAGATTTTGGAAGGTCTTGAGGCAGTAAGAAAGAGACCGGGAATGTATATCGGAAGCACATCCGCAAGAGGACTTCATCATTTGGTTTATGAGATCGTGGATAATGCAGTGGATGAAGCACTTGCCGGTTATTGTAAGAATATTGAGGTAACGATCGAGCAGGATAATTCGATTACGGTTGAGGATGACGGACGTGGTATTCCGGTTGGAATGAATCATAAAGCCGGAAAGTCAGCTCTTGAAGTTGTATTTACGGTGCTGCATGCAGGTGGTAAATTCGGCGGCGGAGGATATAAGGTATCCGGAGGTCTTCATGGTGTAGGTGCATCGGTTGTAAATGCGTTATCAACCTGGCTTCATGTAGAGGTATATCATGAGGGCAAAGTTTATGGACAGGACTATAAGCGCGGTAAAGCAGAAGGAAAAGTCGAAGTGATCGGTGAATGTGATATCGAGAAACATGGAACGAAAGTACATTTTCTGCCGGATCCTGAAATTTTTGAAGAGACTGTATATGATTATGATACATTAAAACAGAGATTGAGAGAGACTGCCTTCCTGACAAAAGGACTTCGTATTGTGCTGAAAGATACCAGAGAGGGAAGTGAGCATAATCATGAGTTCCACTATGCAGGCGGAATCAAGGAGTTCGTTCAGTACTTAAACCGCGGTAAAGAACCACTTTATCAGGATGTTATTTATTGTGAAGGAAGCAGAGATGGCGTGTATGTTGAAGTTGCTTTACAGCACAATGATTCCTTTAATGATTCGACATTCAGTTTTGTAAATAATATTATTACGCCGGAAGGTGGAACTCATCTTGCAGGTTTTCGTAATGCCATGACGAAGACATTTAATGCATATGCAAGAGAGGCAAAGATTTTAAAAGACAATGATGCGGCTTTGACCGGTGATGATATCAGAGAAGGTCTGACCGCAATCATCAGTATCAAGATTGAGGAACCACAGTTTGAGGGACAGACAAAGCAGAAGCTCGGTAACAGTGAAGCGCGTGGTGCGGTTGATTCTGTGGTAACGGAGCAGCTGACTTATTTCCTTGAGCAGAATCCGGATGTTGCAAAGAATATCTGTGAGAAATCCCTTCTTGCACAGAGAGCAAGAGAGGCAGCACGTAAGGCGCGTGACCTGACAAGACGTAAAACCGCTTTGGAGGGTACGGCTTTACCGGGTAAACTTGCGGATTGTTCCGATAAGAATCCTGAGAATTGTGAGATCTTTATCGTAGAGGGAGATTCCGCCGGCGGTTCTGCCAAGACAGCCAGAAGCCGTGCAACACAGGCAATTCTTCCACTTCGTGGTAAGATTTTGAATGTTGAGAAAGCGCGCCTTGACCGTATTTATGACAATGCGGAGATTAAGGCAATGATTACTGCTTTCGGTACCGGTATTCATGAGGATTTTGATATTACAAAGCTTCGTTATAACAAGATTATTATCATGACAGATGCCGATGTCGATGGTGCTCATATTGCAACTCTGATGTTGACATTCCTGTATCGTTTTATGCCAGAACTGATCAAGCAGGGACATGTGTATCTGGCAACACCACCACTTTATAAGGTGGAGAAAAACAAGAATGTATGGTATGCGTACAGTGATGAGGAGTTAAATAATATTCTTGTTGAGATTGGACGTGACCAGAATAACAAAATTCAGCGATACAAAGGACTCGGAGAGATGGATGCCGAGCAGCTTTGGGAGACTACTATGGATCCAGAGAAGCGTATCTTGAAGCAGGTTATTATTGATGATGAGAATTCATCAGAGATTGATGTAACATTTACCACTCTTATGGGTGATAAGGTAGAACCAAGAAGAGAATTTATTGAAGAAAATGCCAAGTATGTACAGAATCTTGACATTTAAGGAGGACAGTTTAAGTGGATGACAAGATATTTGATCAAATTCAGCAGGTTGATTTGAAGAAAACCATGGAAACCTCCTATATCGACTATGCGATGAGTGTTATTGCTAGTCGTGCATTGCCGGATGTCAGAGATGGTTTGAAGCCGGTACAGAGACGTGTTCTCTATTCCATGATTGAGTTAAATAACACGCCGGATAAGCCACATCGTAAGTGTGCGCGTATCGTCGGTGATACGATGGGTAAGTACCATCCGCATGGAGACAGTTCTATCTACGGAGCACTTGTCAACATGGCACAGCCTTGGTCGACAAGATATCCACTTGTAGACGGACATGGTAACTTTGGATCTGTGGATGGAGACGGCGCAGCTGCAATGCGATATACAGAGGCTCGTCTGTCGAAGATCTCAATGCAGATGATTCAGGATATCAACAAAGATACGGTTGATTTTATACCGAACTTTGATGAGACGGAGAAGGAGCCAACGGTACTTCCTTCCCGCTATCCGAACCTTTTAGTAAATGGAACAACCGGTATCGCAGTCGGTATGGCAACCAATATTCCGCCACATAATCTTCGTGATGTGATTCATGCGGTTGTTAAGTTGATTGATAACGATATTGAAGAGAAAGAGACCGATATCGATGAGCTGATCGATATTATTAAAGGACCGGATTTTCCGACCGGAGGTGTAATTCTTGGTACCGCCGGAATCAACGAAGCTTATCGTACCGGACGCGGCAAGATCCGTGTGCGGGCCGTAACGGATATTGAGCCGATGGACAATGGTAAGAACCGTATTGTTGTAACGGAACTTCCATATCTGGTAAATAAGGCAAGATTGATTGAAAAGATTGCGGAACTTCACAAGGACAAGAGAATCGATGGAATCACAGATCTTCGTGATGAGTCTGATCGTGAAGGAATGCGTATTGTGATCGAGCTTCGCCGTGATGTTAATCCAAGCGTTGTACTCAATCTTTTGTACAAACACACACAGTTACAGGATACATTCGGTGTTATCAACCTTGCACTTGTGGATAACCAGCCGAAAATTCTGAATTTATATGAATTACTGAATTACTATCTGCTTCATCAGAAGGAAGTTATTACAAGACGTACCAGATATGACTTGAACAAAGCGGAAGAGAGAGCCCACATCTTGCAGGGATTGATCATCGCTTTGGACAATATCGATGAAGTCATTGCGATTATCAGAGGCAGCAGAACCACACAGGATGCCAAGAATGCGTTGATGGAGAGATTCGGATTATCCGATGCGCAGTCACAGGCAATCGTGGATATGCGACTGAAGGCTCTGACAGGTCTCGAAAGAGAGAAGTTGGAGAATGAGTATAAGGAATTGATGGCTTTGATCACAGAGTTAAAGTCTATTCTTGCCGATGAGAAGAAGCTTCTCACAGTTATCCGTACCGAAATTCTTGCAATCGCTGATAAATATGGCGATGACAGAAGAACCCAGATCGGATACGATGAATTTGATATTTCTATGGAAGATCTGATTCCGGAGACCAACAATGTCATCACAATGACAAAGGTTGGTTACATCAAGCGTATGGGTACCGACAATTTCAAGAGTCAGAACCGTGGTGGCAAAGGAATCAAGGGAATGGAGACCATCCAGGATGATTATATTGCGGAGATGCTTATGACAACTTCGCATCATTACCTGATGTTCTTCACCAACATGGGACGTGTATACCGAATTAAGGCATATGAGATTCCGGAAGCAAGCCGTACTTCAAGAGGTACTGCAATTATTAATCTGATTCCGCTGCAGCCGGATGAGAAGATTACAGCAATGATTCCGATTCGCAACTATGAGAAGGATAAATATCTGTTCATGGCTACAAAGAATGGAATTGTGAAGAAGACATCTGTCTTGGAATATGAGAATATCCGTAAGACGGGACTAGCTGCAATCAATCTTCGAGATGATGATAAACTGATCGAAGTTAAAATTACCGACAATAACGAAGATATTTTCCTGTTTACCAAGTATGGTCAGTGTATCCGGTTCAAGGAAACCGATGTAAGAACAACCGGAAGAACAACTATGGGTGTCATCGGAATGAATCTTGCGGATGGAGATGAAATCATTGCAATGCAGATGGCATCTCAGGGAGATTCCGTTATGATCGTTTCCGAGAAGGGACTTGGAAAATGCACATTGATCAGCGAATTTTCTCCACAGAATCGTGGCGGAAAAGGCGTGAAGTGTTATAAGATTACAGAAAAATCAGGAAACCTTGTCGGAGTGAAATCGGTAGGTAAGGATGATGAACTTATGTTGATCACAACAGAAGGAATCATTATCCGTATCCGTGTCAATGATACTGCATTACTTGGAAGAGTGACATCCGGAGTGAAATTGATCAATCTTAAGGATGACATCACAGTTGCAAGTATAGCCAGAGTTGTGGAAGACAAATCATTAATGCCGCCGGAAGAGCCAAAAGCTGAGAATTCAGTATCAGAAGAATCTTCTACAGATGAAACAGGCGAAAATTAATCGTTTGTATTTCATTCATAAAAGGATAAAAGATAAGGAAGCAGGGTTTTTAAGCCCTGCTTCTGTAATATAAAAGAGGAGAAAAACGTTATGCCACAGAATTTTTATGAATTGCTATGGATATTTATTATCTATGCGTTTATTGGCTGGTGTACGGAAGTCAGTTATGCAGCAGTTAACAGGGGAATATTTGTAAACCGCGGATTTTTAAATGGTCCATATTGTCCGATTTATGGATGTGGAGTTGTGATCGTTGTAGCAGTATTAACGCCGTTAAAAGAAAATCTATTCTTTTTATTTGTAGGATCCTTTTTACTGACGTCAATATTAGAGTATATTACAGGTTTTGTTTTAGAAAAAGTATTTCACAACAAATGGTGGGACTACAGTAATCTGCCTTTTAACATAAAAGGGTATGTGTGCTTAAAGTTCTCAATTTATTGGGGATTGGCATGTACATTTATTATGGATATCATTCATCCGATCATTTATAAATTTATCACGGTTATTCCACATATTCTCGGCGTAGTGTTGATAACTATTCTGATGGCAGGCTTTACTGTGGATGTTTGTCTTACAGTATCTACAATTCTTAAGTTTAATAAGAGAATTAAAGCTTTGGATGAAATTGGAGTTAAAATTCATAATCTTTCCGACGAAATCGGAGAACGTGTGTATGAGAATGCAACCTTTGCAATGGAAAAATCCGAAGAATTCCAGAAATCACATGAAGATATCATAGAGAAAATTGAGGAGACAAAAACAAATATCTCTGAGAAAACAAGTGAATTTAGCTTAAAGCAAAAGAATGCTTATGAGGAGAAGAAGCAGGAACTGGAGAATCTAAAAGCAAAATACAAAGAGATTGCTTCCACAAAAACATTTGGATTCAAGCGTCTGGTTAAGGCTTTTCCTAATATGAGATCCATTGATCATAAGGAAGCATTGGAACGATACAAGAATCACTTAAAAACAATGAAACGAAAATAATAAAACAGTAGCGAGAGGAAATTATGATACGAACAATTAATACAGAAGAGATTACTGCAGTTGTAAAGGAAATGTGCATAGAGGCAAACCATTTTTTGTCTCCTGATATGGATGCTGCAATGAAAAAAGCATTGGAAAATGAAAAATCCGAACTCGGAAAGAAAATTTTAAATCAGTTACAGGATAATTTGAAGATTGCCGGAGAAGAAATGATACCAATCTGCCAGGATACCGGTATGGCTGTCTTTTTTGTGGAAATCGGACAGGATGTACATTTTAAGGGAGAATGGATTGAAAACGCAATCAATGAAGGCGTTCGTCAGGGATATACAGACGGATATTTGAGAAAATCCGTCGTTAAAGATCCTATCCTTCGTGAAAATACAAAAGATAATACACCGGCTGTCATCCATTATTCAGTTGTTCCGGGCAATCAGGTAACCATCACTTTTGCCCCGAAAGGATTCGGAAGTGAAAATATGAGCCGTGTGTTTATGTTAAAGCCGGCAGACGGAATTGAAGGTGTCAAGAATGCTATATTAACTGCGGTCAAAGATGCAGGACCGAATGCCTGTCCACCAATGGTAATTGGTGTAGGAGTTGGAGGCACATTTGAAAAGTGTGCTCTTCTTGCCAAGAAAGCATTAACCAGACCGGTCGGAGAGCACTCAAATGTTGAGTATGTAGCGGATATGGAAAAAGAGATGCTGGAGAAAATCAACAAACTGGGCATCGGACCGGGCGGACTTGGTGGAACAACAACTGCTCTTGCAGTTAATATCAATACTTATCCAACACATATTGCAGGACTTCCGGTAGCAATTAATATCTGTTGTCATGTAAACAGACATATTGTTCGCGTTTTATAAAATCTAATTTACTGTGTTTGTGAAATACTGAAAATGCATATATATAAGAAATATAAAAGGTCAGATGATCATATATGGGAGAAAAAGAAATGGATAAACATATAACGACACCAATTACAGAAAAAATTACTGCAGATCTGCATTCCGGAGATTATGTATATATTACAGGAGAAATTTATGTAGCGCGTGATGCAGCTCATAAAAGAATGATAGAGGCTTTGGACAGAGGGGAAGATTTACCAATTAATATTGAGGATGCAACAATCTATTATATGGGACCTTCACCGGCACGTGAGGGGCGTCCAATCGGATCTGCGGGACCAACAACAGCTACCCGTATGGATAAATATGCGCCGCGATTACTCGATTTGGGCGAAAAGGCGATGATTGGTAAAGGAAAACGATCAAAAGAAGTTATAGACGCTATTATAAGAAATAAGGCAGTCTATTTTGCAGCAGTGGGAGGTGCAGGCGCACTTCTTTCCAAATGTATTAAGAAGTCAGAAGTCATCTGTTATGATGATCTTGGAGCAGAGGCAATCCGAAAATTGTATGTCGAAGATTTTCCTGCAATTGTCGTCATTGACAGAGATGGAAATAATCTGTATGAGACTGCGATCAAAGAATTTGCAAATTTGTAAAATAGTGGTTGACAAACTAAAGTAAGTTTAGTAGAATAAAAAAGCACTGCGAAAGCGTGCAGTCGAGAATACGACAATTGCAGAAGTACTCAAGTGGCCGAAGAGGTGCCCCTGCTAAGGGTATAGGTCGGGTGACCGGCGCGAGGGTTCAAATCCCTCCTTCTGCGTTAACTTCTTTAAAAAATAAATTTTAAAAAAGTTAAAAAAGTTGTTGACAAACAAACGAACAACTGATATACTTAAGAAGTTGTCGCGGTTGACAACAAAACAAAGAACCTTGATAACTGAAC
>JBNMIW010000091.1:0-7324 GCA_050873485.1 Lachnospiraceae bacterium
AAGTTGCTGAAGTCAAGTCGAAGACGCAGACTGAAGCCTACGCAGTCGATCAAGTAAGAACTTATAACCAAGCCGGAGGCGTAGGTTGAACTTACAAATATGTAGGTAGGAAGGAAAAAGACAATGGCAAGAAAGAAGATTATTGCAGGTAACTGGAAGATGAACAAGACTCCTAGCGAGGCTGTTGCTTTAGTTGCTGAATTAAAAGATTTAGTAAAAAATGATAATGTAGATGTAGTATACTGTGTACCGGCAATTGATATCGTACCTGTTGTAGAGGCTACAAAGGGAACAAACGTATCTGTAGGTGCAGAGAATATGTATTTTGAAGAGAGCGGAGCTTATACCGGTGAGATTTCTGCTGCAATGTTAGTAGATGCAGGTGTTAAGTATGTTATTATCGGTCACTCAGAGCGTCGTGATTACTTCAAAGAAGATGATGTTCTTTTAAACAAGAAAGTTAAGAAAGCATTTGAAGCTGGTATTACTCCGATCCTTTGCTGTGGTGAGAGCCTTGAGCAGAGAGAACTTGGTGTAACAATGGATTGGATTCGTCTTCAGATCAAATCTGACTTAGCTGGAATTACAGCAGATCAGGTTAAGACAATGGTAATTGCTTACGAGCCAATCTGGGCAATCGGTACTGGTAAGACAGCTACTTCTGATCAGGCTCAGGAAGTATGTAAGGGTATCCGTGATCTGATCGCAGAGATCTATGATGAAGCAACTGCTGAAGCAGTTCGTATTCAGTATGGTGGATCTATGAATGCAGGTAATGCGGCAGAATTGCTTGCAAAACCGGACATCGATGGTGGTTTGATCGGTGGTGCTTCTTTGAAGGCAGACTTTGGTAAGGTTGTAAATGCATAATTTTACATGATAAGAATGTCTAACCATGTGTTAGATGGATGGAGACTGTTTCGTGTACAGAATATTTTGTACGGTAAACAGTCTCTTTTCGAGTGTAAATATAACAAAAGATGAGTGAGGAATAATATGAAGAGAAACAGATTCTTATATGGCTTTATAATGTTGATAATGGGAGTTGTCTTGCTGGGCAACTGTGTAGAAGCAAGTGAATATGTCCAGATTACAGCAAAGTGCAAGGAGGCAGGAAAGGCATCCTTAGAGATAAACGTTTTAGATGATGTGGTAGATGGGTTTAATATATATCGGGCAGATGAACAAAATGGAACATATCAGTTGATCGCTTCTGTTTCAACATATGATTTGTCCGGTACAGGATATTATGATTATTATAATAATGTTTCTGTAGATTATATATACACCGATGAGGCGAATTTACAATTATATCATACATATTATTACAGAATAGAAGCGTATTCACAGGAGGGTGACGAAAAGAATGTGTTGGCAACTGTTGATACGGAAGTTATGATCGCAGGGCATGGAACGACGATTAGTACGGCAAAGAGAAAAGGAAAGAATGGAGCAATATTATCGTGGAATGCAGAGAGTGATGCAGATGGATATCAGATATATTGTGTGTCGGATTATGATGAGCAAAACAATGAGCTTTATGTGAATCCTTATGATGAATCATCATATAAATTGATAGGAACGGTTTCGAAGAACACAACAAGTAAGAGTTTTGGTAAGCTGATCAATGGCGCAACGTACTATTATATTGTTTATGCATACCGAAATGTGGATGGAAATCGCTATCTGAGCGTTCCTTCAGAATACAAGTATGTGACAATGGATTATTATGGATATAACAAAGAAAGCTACGAATCCAGGGTGAAACGTGCTTATGGTTCGGAAAAAAAGATGAAGAAGAATTTTAAAACGGCAAAATTGGCAAGCAAACAGATGAAAACAATAAAAATCAAAGTATGGGATTACAGAAAGGGTAAAAAAGGAAAGAAAGTTACGAAAACAAAATACCTTACTGTGAATAAGGGTCTGGCTCCGACAATACAACAGATTTTTAAAGAGATATATAGTAGTAAAGAAAAACAGGTAATTCATGATATTGGATGTTACAGTTACAGAGCAGGACAGCACATGTACGGTCTGGCAATTGATGTAAATGCGAATGAGAATTATATGATTGACGGTAAAAAGATTATAGCGGGAAGCTATTGGAAACCGAAAGAAGACCCATATTCCATTCCGAATAACAGTCAGTTTGTGAAGATAATGAAAAGATATGGATTCTACAGAGGTGCATGGGGAAAACGAAAGGATTATATGCATTTTTCTTATTTTGGAAGATGACAGAAAAAAATACTTTTCTTCTGGCAAAAAAACAGTTATAATATTATCTATATGTAAATCAATAGGAAAGAGGTATCAGAATGTACAAAATTGTAAGTAAGGAAACCCTTAACAGTGCAGTTGAGTTGATGGAGATTGAAGCACCATTTGTTGCAAACAAATGTGAGGCTGGTCAGTTTATTATTATTCGTGTGGATGAAGATGGAGAGAGAGTCCCTCTTACAATTGCGGATTATGACAGAGAGAAGAAAACAGTTACGATTATCTATCAGGTAGTTGGATATTCAACAGAGTTACTTTCTAAGAAGCAGGTAGGAGAGTATGTTCAGGATTTCGTTGGACCATTAGGACATCCGGCACCATTACATAAATGCGAGCATGTAGTAGGTGTTGCAGGTGGTGTTGGTTCTGCACCATTGTATCCTCAGTTACGCAAGCTTCATGAGATGGGCGTAAAAGTAGATGTCATTATTGGTGGACGTTCTGCTGAGTTTGTAATTTTGAAAGAGAAATTTGAGGAATTCTGTGATAACGTATATATTGCAACAGATGATGGAAGTCTTGGTACAAAGGGATTTGTTACTACCGTTTTACAGGAGCTGATCGATAAGGGTGAGAAGATTGATGAAGTAATCGCAATTGGCCCGCTGATCATGATGAAGAATGTGGTTAAGGTTACCAAACCACTTAACATTCCAACTGCTGTATCTTTGAATCCGATTATGATCGATGGAACCGGAATGTGTGGTGGATGCCGTGTTACGGTTGGTGGCGAGACAAAGTTTGCCTGCGTAGACGGTCCGGATTTTGATGGATTTTTAGTTGATTTTGATGTGTGTATGAAACGTCAGGGCATGTTCAAGGAAGAGGAACATGAGTGTCGGATGCATTTGGCAAAGTAACAGAGAATACAAGTACAGATAGAAGGAGATAAGTGGAATGGATAAGAATATGAGTATGACAAAGGTGGCTATGCCGGAGCAGGAGCCGAATGTCCGTAATAAGAATTTCTCAGAGGTTGCATTGGGCTATACCAAAGAGATGGCAATGGAAGAAGCAAGAAGATGTCTGAATTGTAAGCATAAACCATGTATGACAGGATGTCCGGTCAACGTACCGATTCCTGGTTTCATTGAGAAGGTTGCAGAAGGGGATTTTGATGCGGCATATGAGATCATTACAAGTGAGAATGCCCTTCCTGCTATTTGTGGACGTGTCTGCCCACAGGAGAATCAGTGTGAAGGAAAATGTGTAAGAGGTATCAAAGGAGAGCCGGTTGCAATCGGTCGCCTGGAGCGTTTTGTTGCTGACTATCATATGGCAAATGCAAAGCCGGTAGAAACTAAGATCGAGAAGAATGGTAAGCGTGTAGCAGTTGTTGGTTCCGGTCCTTCTGGTATTACCTGTGCCGGAGAGCTGATCAAGAAAGGTTATGACGTTACTGTATTTGAAGCATTGCACAAGGCGGGCGGTGTATTAAGTTATGGTATTCCGGAGTTCCGTCTTCCAAAGGACTTAGTTGCTAAGGAGATTGAGACAGTTGAGAAACTGGGTGTAGATATTGAGACGAATGTAATCGTTGGCCGTTCTGTTACGATTGATGAGTTAATGGAGCAGGGATATGGTGCAGTATTTGTAGGTTCCGGTGCCGGTCTTCCAAGATTTTTGAATATTCCTGGTGAGAATTTACTTGGTGTATATTCTGCAAATGAGTTCTTGACCAGAGTGAATCTGATGAAGGCATATAAGTTCCCGGATACACCAACTCCAATTAAGGTTGGTAAGAAGGTAGCTGTTGTAGGAGCAGGTAACGTAGCAATGGATGCAGCAAGAACAGCAAAGCGTCTTGGTGCGGAAGAAGTATATATTGTATATAGACGTTCCGAGGAAGAGCTTCCTGCAAGAAAAGAAGAAGTACATCATGCAAAAGAAGAGGGTATTATCTTCAAGTTATTGAATAATCCATGTGCAATTCATGGAGAGGATGGCTGGGTAACCGGTATTGAAGTTGTAAAACAGGAGTTAGGTGAGCCGGATGCATCCGGAAGACGTTCTCCGGTTCCGGTAGAAGGTTCTAACTATGTGATTGATGTGGATACAGTTGTCATCGCAATCGGACAAAGCCCGAACCCATTGATCCGTCAGACTACTCCGGGTCTTGAGACACAGAAATGGGGCGGAATCATTGTTGAGGAAGATACCATGAAGACAAGTAAAGATGGTGTTTATGCCGGTGGTGATACGGTTACCGGTGCAGCAACCGTTATTCTTGCGATGGGTGCCGGTAAGAAAGCAGCAAAAGCAATTGATGAATATCTGAGCAAATAATATAGGTATAATATAAGAGGGGTAAGTATTGGCTAATGTTAGCGAAGCCTTTACTTGCCCACTCTTTGTGTATGGAGGATAATAATGCTGAGTAATGATAATTATGTTGAATATGCAATAAAAGCGAAGCCGACAGCTTCATTCTATGTTAAATTAGTGATCGCGATCTGGGTGTTTTTTTTAGGAATTCCATTGCTGTTATTCGTAGGTGGAATTGGGATGATTGTTTCTATTATTGGAATCTGCCTGTTCTGCTACTTTTTAGGATTTGGCAAAGTAGAATATGAATATACCTTTACAAACGGAAGTGTTGAAATTGCGGCAATTTATAATGCAAGCAAGAGAAAAGAACTTATGCATTTTGAAATGGAACAAGTGGCAATGATCGTTCCGGAGAATTCAAACCGCATTGAACATGAAGTGTTTGCCAAGAAAAGAAATTATACATCTGGCAACAAAGAACGAAATACAGTTACGATGGTGGTGGAATTGAATGGACACAAAGAAGCTGTATCTATGGAGTTGAATGACAAATGTATGGAACATATTCGCGTATATGCAAAGAATAAAATATACGATCTGTAGGTGAATGGCAAATGAAAGATAATGTTATATTAATCGGAATGCCTAGTTGCGGAAAAAGTACGGTTGGTGTTGTACTTGCAAAGGCATTGGGATATCGTTTTATTGATTCGGATCTGGTGATTCAGGAAAAGACGGGATTGTTATTGAGTGAGATTATTGATACAAAAGGGTTGGATGGATTTAATGAAGTGGAAAATGAGATAAATGCTTCTTTAGATTGCCATAAAGCAGTTGTATCAACAGGCGGAAGTGTTATTTATGGCAAACAGGCAATGGAGCATTTGTCAGAGATTGGAACAGTTGTTTATTTGGAACTTCCATATGAAACGCTTTGTGAAAGGATTGGAGATCTGACTGCACGCGGTGTGTCGATACGGCAGGGACAGACCTTTCGTGATTTATACGAAGAAAGATGTCCTTTATATGAACAATATGCGGATGTAACGGTACATATTGATGATTTGTCAATTCGGGAAACAGTTCAATTGTTAAAAAAGGAATTGATGAAGTAAAGATATATCTGCTTGCAAAATCTGCGTGATATGGTAAACTGTATTCGGCAGTATTCTGTTTAAGAATATGAAAAAGGTAATATTGGAATGATAATTCCAAAGAGATAAGAATAAGAACTAAAGGAGACAGATTATGAGTAAGAAACCAGTTGTTTTAATGGTACTTGATGGTTATGGATTGAGTGATAAGACAGAGGGAAATGCAATTGCATTAGCCAATACTCCGGTTATGGATAAGTTGATGAAAGAATGTCCATATGTTCCGGGCAAGGCTTCCGGATTAGCAGTTGGTCTGCCGGACGGTCAGATGGGTAACTCAGAGGTTGGTCATATGAATATTGGTGCCGGACGTATTATTTATCAGGATCTGACATCTATTACAAAGGCAATTGAAGATGGTGATTTCTTCGAGAATGAGGCAATGTTAGAGGCAATAGAGAATTGTAAGAAGAATAACTCTGATTTGCATTTGTGGGGATTGCTTTCAGATGGTGGCGTGCATAGCCATAATACACATTTATATGCAATCTTAGAGTTATGTAAGAAGCAGGGACTTTCAAATGTATATGTTCATCCGTTCTTAGATGGTCGTGATACTCCTCCGGCATCTGGTAAGGATTATGTGGCACAGCTTGTTGAGAAGATGAATGAGATTGGTGTAGGTAAGGTTGCTTCTATTTCAGGACGTTACTATGCAATGGATCGTGATAATCGTTGGGATCGTGTAGAAAAGGCATATGCAGCTATGGTATATGGAGAGGGAGAAAAAGCAACAGATCCTGTACAGGCAATTGCAGATTCTTATGCAAAAGACGTAACAGATGAATTTGTACTTCCGACTGTATTGGTTGAGAATGACAAGCCTGTAGCAACAGTTAAAGCAAATGATTCTGTTATCTTCTTCAATTTCCGCCCGGATCGTGCAAGAGAGATTACGAGAGCATTTTGTGAGGACGAATTTAACGGTTTTGAGAGAAGACAGGGTAGAATTCCGGTTGTATATGTATGTTTCAAGGATTATGATGAGTCTATTTCTAATAAGTTGGTGGCATTTAAGAAACAGACGATTGAGAATACATTGGGTGAGTACCTTGCTAAGAATGGCAAGAAACAGTTAAGACTTGCTGAAACAGAGAAGTATGCACATGTTACATTCTTCTTCAATGGTGGAGTGGAAGAGCCGAATAAAGATGAAGATCGTATTTTGGTTAAGTCTCCTTCTGTTGCAACATATGATCTTCAGCCGGAAATGAGTGCACCGGAAGTAAGTGAGAAGTTAAATGCTGCAATCGCATCAGACAAGTATGATGTGATCATCATTAATTTTGCAAATCCGGATATGGTTGGACATACCGGAGTGATTCCTGCTGCAATCAAGGCAGTAGAGCGTGTTGATGAGTGCGTTGGTTCTGCCGTAGAAGCTGTTAAGAAAGCAGATGGTGTATTGTTTATCTGTGCCGATCATGGTAATGCAGAGCAGATGATCGATTATACAACAGGTAATCCGCATACTGCACATACAACAAATCCGGTTCCGTTTATCCTGGTTAACTATGGAGATGTTCAATTAAGAGAAGGTGGATGTCTTGCAGATATTGCACCGACTTTGTTAGAGATCATGGGACTTCCTCAGCCTGCAGAGATGACAGGAAAGAGTC
>JBNMIW010000092.1:0-7254 GCA_050873485.1 Lachnospiraceae bacterium
AACAATATTCCAAAGATTGCAGAGGTGGTTGACCAGGCGTATGCAAAGGGATATGACAATGTATTTTTAGTAGGAACCGGCGGAACTTATTCTATGGTAAGCCCTCTTGCTTATATGTTGAAGACCAATTCTACAGTGGAATGGTATTATGAGATCGCAGCCGAGTTAGTAGCTGCAAAGCCGAAGAAGTTATCCAATCGTTCGCTTCTTATTACAGCGTCTCTTTCCGGTACAACCAAGGAGACGATCGCAGCAGCCGAATATGCGAAGAGTGTAGGAGCACAGGTAATCTCCTTTGTGGGTGAAGAGGATTGTCCACTTGGCGCAGCATCTACTTATGTGATCGCAAATGCAGCATCCAACGATAACCTGGTAGAAGAAATGTATATTCACATGTTTGCGTTAGGCGCATTGATCATGAAGAAGAATGGAGAGTTCCCGGAGTGTGATCGTTTCTTGGAGACACTTAAGAAGATGCCGGAAGCATTATTGAAGGTACGTGAGCAGAATGATGAGAGAGCGTTAGCATTTGCCGAGAAGCACAAGGATACGAAGTTCCATATGTGTATCGGAGCCGGTAATACATGGGGTGAGACATATTGTTTTGCTATGTGTGTATTAGAGGAGATGCAGTGGATCGCAACCAAGTCTATTCATGCTGCAGAGTTCTTCCATGGAACAATTGAGATGACAGAGAAGAATATGAGTTTCATGTTATTCAAGGGTGAAGATGAGACCCGCCCATTGGTTGACAGAGTAGAGGCATTTGTGAGAAGATATTCAGACGTAGTAGAAGTATGGGATACCAAAGATTACAAGTTAGAGGGCATCGATGAAGATATGAGAAAGTTTGTCGCACCGATGGTATTGGCAGCTCAGAATGAGAGAATCAGTGCTCATTTTGAACATGTCAGAGATCATAATCTGGATATCAGAAGATATTATAGAACAGTAGAATATTAGAATCAGATAGGAGAGATGGCGATGAGAAGATTATTGATAGCAACGCATGGCAGATTTGCGGAAGGAATCAAAGAGACATTGAACTTTATATTGGGACAGACGCAGGCTGTCGATGTGATCTGTGCTTATGTAGAACCGGATTTTGATATGGATCGGGTTGCGAAAGAACAGATGGAAGCATTGTCAGAACAGGATGAGCTGATCGTAGCTGCAGACCTGTTTGGCGGAAGTGTTGCCAATAAGTTCTCAGAGTATATCTCAAACGGTAACGTATATGTAATTACAGGAATGAACCTTCCTTTGCTGATCGAACTGACCGGTTCGTTGGAGGATGACAGACCGGTAGAAGAGATTATTGCAGAGGCAATTGAGTCGGCGAAGGAAGGTATTGTGAATGTGAACCAGGTGTTGGGAGAGGCATTGGATACAGAGGAGGATGATTTTTAATGGTTAAATTAGTAAGAGTGGATGAAAGATTAGTACATGGTCAGGTAGCATTTGCATGGACCAATTCCTTAGCGGCAGATTGTATATTTGTAGTAAATGATGCCGTGTCAAAAGACAAGTTAAGAGCAACTTCTCTGAAATTAGCAGCTCCGGCAGGCGTGAAGTTTATTGCCAAGTCAGTCGATGATGCGATTGCAGCATTGAAGTCCGGCAAGACGGATAAGTATAAGCTGTTCATTGTTGTGGATAACACGGCAGATGCACTTCGCCTGGTCAAGGAGGTAGAAGCTGTAGATCACATTAATCTTGGCAATATGAAGGTGAAAGACGGAACGAAGACGTGGACGAATTCGATTGCCGTAACAGATGCAGATATTTCCAATATTAAGGAGATGATCGCAGCGGGTGCTGAAGTTGAATGCCGACCGGTTCCAACAGAGAAGAAGATCATGGCAGAAAGCCTGATCTAGAGGAAGGAGATTATATATGGTAGTAAAAGCATTATTAGTGGCATTAGTGGCATTTTTGGCATCCATTGACGAGCAGACCTTTGGTGCCTGCATGATGTCACGTCCATTATTTACAGGTCCGATCATTGGTTTGATCATGGGAGATATGACAACAGGAATTATTATGGGTGCATCGTTAGAGGCTATGTTCATGGGTTCCATTATGGTAGGAAGTGCGGTTCCTCCGGAGGTATATGCATCAAGTGTACTTAGTATTGCGGTAGCAATTCAATCCGGAGCCGGTGTCGGAACTGCTGTTGCGTTAGCACTTCCGTTATCTGTTTTCTTACAGATGTGGAGAAACTTCTGTTATGCAATTCCGGGAAGCTGGGCAGGTAAGCAGATTGATAAGGCGGTAAATGAGAGAAACTTAAAGAAGGCGAATCTGTTACATTTAACAGTGGTACCATTGTCGATCGGTATTCCGTCAGCACTGCTTGTATTCGTTGCGGTGGCATTTGGTGCAGATACGATCAATAGTGTATTGAATCTGATTCCGGATGTAGTAATGGATGGTTTCAATGTAGCAGCGGGAGTTTTGTCCTGTGTAGGACTTGCTCTGTTAATTAAGATGATGTCTAACAATAAGATCATGCCATTCTTATTCATTGGCTTTATTGCCGTTATGTACCTTGGAATGGATGTAATCGGAGTAGCGGTTGCCGGACTTTGTATGGCATTGATTGCAGTTAACAGCATGAAATTTGAAGAAGCAGAGGAGGATTTCTAATGGAGAAGAAAGAACAACAATCAACAGAGATTATGACAGCCAAAGACTATCGGAGCATTTTCTGGAGATCCTTCACGATTCAAAGCTCCTGGTCATTTGATAAAATGATGGCATATGGATATATGTATGCAATTGAGAAACCGCTTCGTAAGATATATCCGAATGATGATGATTTCTATGCAGCACTGAAACGGCATACCGAAACCTTTAATATTACACCACATGTATCACCTTTTGTAATGACATTAGGTGTTGCCATGGAAGAAGAAAATGCAAAGAATAAGGATTTTGATACAGAATCCATCAATAATGTTAAGGTAGGTCTGATGGGACCGTTGTCCGGAATTGGCGATTCTTTCTTCTGGGGAACATTCCGTGTCATTGCTGCAGGTATTGGTATCGGACTTGCAAAGCAGGGAAATATATTGGGAGCAATTCTGTATTTTCTGATCTATACCTCTATTCATTTCCTGACCAAGATCCTTGCAGGAAAATATGGATATAAACTGGGTACCAAGTTCTTAGAGAATGCTTCCGAAAATCATATGATGGAGAAGTTATCTTATGGAGCATCCATACTTGGATTAACTGTAATTGGTGCCATGATCGGTACAATGGTCTCGCTACAGACAACATTATCCTTTACCCTGTCGGGGACAGAGACTACGTTGCAATCGATCTTTGATCAGATATTCCCGGGATTATTACCTCTTGGGGCAACCTTCTTATGCGTATGGCTATATAAGAAGAATGTGAAGACAATATATATTATTCTTGGAATCTTTGTATTGAGTATTCTTGGATGTATGATAGGAATTTTCTAGTATGTTAGTGATATTTGATATTGATGGAACCCTGAATATGACAGAGACATATGGTATTGCCGCATATCATAAAGCATTAGAACAGATGGGAGCGGATCATTTTACGGATGAACAGCTGCGTGACCGGATCGGTGCAACCTTTACAGAGGATGTAAAGTACTTCTTTGGAGAGAGAGCAGAGGAACTGATAGATGAATTCTCTGCGTTAATTGAGCAATTATGGTTTGCAGAGGTAGAAGAAAAGGCACAGTTGTTTCCGGGTGTCTTGCAAATGTTACATAGTCTGAAGGAGAATGGACATCAGCTGGCCATCTGTTCAAATGCAACAGAAGAAGAGATTGCAGTTATTCTTAAGGCTTTGCGTATAGAGCAGGAGTTTGAACATGTGCAGGGTATTACTCCGAAAGACAGTAAAGCGGATAGTCTTCGTGTATTATTACAACGTGTTCAGCCGGAACAGGCTGTTATGGTTGGTGACCGGTTTTATGATATGCAGGCAGCCAATGGGAATCATATCCCGTTTATAGGGTGTCTGTATGGATATGGAGCAGAACGTGAATTGGATGCGGCACGATATTGTGTTGCAAAACCATGTGAGATTCCAATTGTTGTAGAGCGGATGGCAGCCAATAAGAATAAGGTTTCCTTATAGTAAGTAAAACGAGTTAATATATAATATTAACAAATTTAAAGATAAGTTTAAGTAGATTTTACCTGTTTTCTCTTGCGTAATCTATGCATCTACAGTATAATAATACATACTTCGACGTGATTCGGAGAATATTATATAATGAGGTGGAAGATATGTATAGTTATGATTCAGCTATGTTGGCAGCCGTTGCGGGTATGCTTGGTGTGATCGTAGTAGCGATGATTGTGTGGATTATAATTGCAGTTATCGCGAACTGGAGAATTTTTACGAAAGCCGGAGAAGATGGATGGAAGTGTTTAATTCCGTTTTACAATCAGTATGTACGGTTTGGCTTTACCTGGGATACCACATATTTCTGGGTTGTTTTGGTAATTGCAGTAGTGGGCAGTATTATTACAGCTCTTAAGATTCCGGTAATCGGTTCATTGCTGAGTATTGCAAGTGCAGTGATCAATATCATTTCCCTGCATAAGTTATCTAAGGCGTTTGGTCATGATGTAGGATTTACATTAGGCTTAATCTTTTTGAATCCAATCTTTATTCTTATCCTTGCATTTGGTGGATCAGAATACATTGGACCACAGTAAGAAATTACTGTACAAACAATTTGAAAGAAGTTATAATAATGCGTGAGTGTGATTGCTCACGCATTATTTGTGTATAATGAGGAATTGTGATACGCAATTTCCTGAAAGAAACGATATAGGAGGCAATTATGGCAGAGTCAATGAAGGGGTTGCACAGAACCCACAGATGTACAGAAGTCAGTAGCAAGAATGTTAATGAGACCGTTACCGTAATGGGATGGGTGCAGAAGAGTCGTAACAAGGGTGGTATCATTTTTGTAGATCTTCGTGACCGCAGCGGTATCTTGCAGGTAATTTTTGAAGAGGATAAATGTGGCAGTGAGAGTTTTGCAAAGGCAGAGAAGTTAAGAAGTGAATATGTCGTTGCGATTACAGGTGAGGTTGCACTTCGTGCAGGTGGAATCAATAAGAACTTGGCAACCGGTGATATTGAGATCATTGCAAAGGATATCCGGATTCTTTCCGAGGCAGAGACACCTCCATTTCCAATTGAGGAGAATTCCAAGACAAAGGAAGAAGTTCGTCTGAAGTATCGTACGTTAGATCTTCGCCGCCCGGATTTACAGCGTAATCTGATCCTTAGAAGCAAGGTAGTAAGCATTATCCGTAACTTCTTAGCAGAAGAAGGATTTTTGGAGATCGAGACACCAATTCTTAATAAGTCAACTCCGGAGGGAGCAAGAGATTATCTGGTGCCAAGCCGTGTGCATCCGGGAAGCTTCTATGCGTTGCCACAGTCACCACAGATCTTCAAGCAGTTGTTGATGGTAGCCGGATATGACCGTTATTATCAGGTGGCCAAATGTTTCCGTGACGAGGATCTTCGTGCAGACCGTCAGCCGGAATTTACACAGATTGATATGGAGTTATCCTTTGTAGATATTGAAGATGTATTAGATGTCAATGAGCGTTTACTTGCCAGAGTATTCAAAGAGGCAATTGGTGTGGATGTACCACTTCCGCTTCAGAGAATGACCTGGGCAGAGGCAATGGAACGGTTTGGTTCCGATAAGCCGGATATCCGTTTTGGTATGGAATTAGTCAATGTAACGGATGTGGTAAAGGATTGTGACTTTGTTGTATTTAAGGGAGCGATCGAGAATGGTGGTTCTGTCCGTGGTATCAATGTCAAGGGACAGGGTGCAATGCCGCGTAAGAAGATTGATGCTTTAGTGGATTTTGCAAAGGGTTATGGTGCAAAGGGCCTTGCTTATATTGCAATTCATGAAGATGGAAGTATCAAGTCTTCCTTTGCCAAGTTCATGAAGGATGAAGAGATGGATGCTTTGGTGAAGGCAATGGACGGACAGCCGGGAGATCTGTTATTATTTGCGGCTGACCGGGATAAGATCGTATTCTCCGTACTTGGAGCATTACGTTGCGAGCTGGCAGACCAGTTAGAGTTGGTAAGTAAGGATGATTATCGTTTCTTATGGGTAACGGAGTTCCCTGTATTTGAGTGGTCCGATGAAGAGAACCGCTATATGGCAATGCATCATCCATTTACCATGCCAATGGAAGAAGATCTTGACCTGTTAGATACCGATATGGGTAAGGCAAGAGCCAAAGCATATGATATCGTATTAAATGGTGTCGAGCTTGGTGGTGGTTCTGTCCGTATCCATCAGGACGATATTCAGGAGAAGATGTTCAAGCTTCTCGGAATCAGTGAAGAAGATGCACATGACCGTTTTGGATTCTTGTTGACAGCATTTAAGTATGGTGTACCACCACACGCAGGATTAGCATTTGGATTAGACCGTATGATCATGTTAATGACCGGAGCAGATTCTATCCGTGACGTGATCGCATTCCCGAAAGTAAAAGATGCTAGCTGTCTGATGAGTAATGCACCGGATAAGGTAGATGCCAAGCAGTTAGAGGAACTATGTATTAAGGTAGAGATACCGGCAGAGGAATAAACAAAAGCGAGGGATTGTTTCGTAAGAAGCAATCCCTTTTCTAGATAATAGATTGTTTTTTGAAAGGGAGGCATTACATGGAATTCAACAGTATAGAGAAAAAGGAAGAGGGAAAGTTCATTACCCGGTATGATATTACTTATACAACAGTAGATCATAAGAAGAAAGTATATGAGATGATCAGTCGGAATAAGAATTTAACAACGCAGGAAGAACTTTCCGATCATCCGGCAGATTCCGTTGTGCTCATCATGCATGATAAGACAGGGGAGCGATTGTTGTTAAATCGGGAATTCCGAATGGCGTGCGGAGACTTTGTATATAATTTTCCGGCGGGATTGATCGATCCGGGAGAAGAATTTATGGAAAGTGCAGCCAGAGAATTGCGGGAAGAGACAGGACTTACACTTGTGCAGGTGAATGACATATTGGGTGAGAGTTTTTCTGCGATTGGTTTTTCGAATGAAAAGAATGTCTGTGTTGTTGGTGTTGCAGAAGGCGAATTTGCACCAAGTACTTCTACAGTGGAGGAGATAGAAGCGCAATGGTACACAAAAGCGGAAGTTCGCAAGCTATTGAAGGAAGAATATTTTGCTGCCAGAACGCAAAGTTATTGTTAT
>JBNMIW010000093.1:0-7203 GCA_050873485.1 Lachnospiraceae bacterium
GTGCAAAACAGTTATCGGCTTTAGAAAACTTAGGAGCTGTGTATACAGGCATTAAGAAAGCCAATGCAGGTAGTTCCCAATTAGTTGCAGGAGCATCCCAGTTAAATGCTGGAATTAGCGAGATGAAGAATAAAGTTGGAGCAATGGCACCGGCAATATCTGATTTAAATGACGCAGCAGGCAGTCTTAGTGGATTAGGTTCGGGATTAGAGGGTGCCGGAACTGCGATACAGAGTGCAGCTAATGCAGCAGGTACAATTAAAGCAACAGCGACCACTACAAATGCAGCGATTGAGTCTACGGATGCCGCAATTAGCAGTGCAATACAGGCTTTACAAGATGCAGAGGGTGACGATCATGATTTTTCAGCACAGATTAGTCAGTTGAAAGCTGCAAAAGATAAAGTTCCGGGCGCAGTTTCTACAGATGGAGTTAATACAGCCGTTACAACATTGAGCAGCTGTGGATCTGCCCTTTCTGATGCAAAGAAGACTTTGAATAATATGAATGGCAGTATATCGAAGTTATCTGGAGCAGCAACGGCAATGAAGCAATTAACGGATGGTTTAGATAAGCTTTCAGCAGGAGCATCTTCTTTAGAAACGGGAGCAGGCGATTTATCGAGTGGTTTAGCAGAATTAGAAAGCAAAACGGCAGCATTCCCAACCGCAGCAGCAGGAATTGCAACTTTGAATAAAGGATTTGATACCTTAACAGCCAATAATGATGCATTAACTTCCGGTGCAACTGCATTAAAGACAAATACACCAGCGGTAACACAGGGTATTGCAAGCCTGGCAACCGGTGCAAAGCAGTTAGATGCCGGTGCAAAAACATTATTAAATGGCACGAATACATTGACGGCTAATAATCAGACACTGATCAGTGGTGCAAGTCAGTTGACAAGTGGTACAACCAAGCTTTCGGATGGTTCTTCTAAGTTATATGATGGATCGTTGGATTTGGTTGAGGGTATGAACAAGCTTCAGGATGGTTCCAAGGAATTACATGACGGAATCAAAGATGGAGCAGAAGAAGTGAAAGAAGTAAAAACAAATGATAAAACATATGAAATGTTTGCAGAACCGGTAGAGGATGATGAAACAAAGATTACGACGGTAGAAAACAATGGTCATGCAATGGCACCTTATATGATGTCTGTTGGTCTTTGGGTTGGATGTCTCGCATTTTGCCTGATCTATCCATTAATGTCTTATAAGGGTGAGTTAAAGTCTGGTCTTGCGTGGTGGGCAAGCAAAGCGACAGTATTATATCCGGTTGCAATCTTACAGGGTGCGATATTGATCATTGCATTGAATAAACTTGTTGGTTTCCATCCTGTTGAATACGGAAAGACGATAGCGTTTGCGTGTCTGACCGCAGTGACATTTACTTCAATCATGTACTTCTTTAATATATGGCTTGGAAAAGTTGGAAGTTTCTTAATGCTTGTATTTATGGTCGTACAGTTAGCGGGTTCTGCCGGAACCTATCCGGTTGAGCTTTCTCCGAAGTTTGTATCGAAGATTCATGATCTGGTACCATTTACTTATACAGTAAATGCGTTCCGAAGTACAATTTGTGGTGGAGAGAGTATTGCCAAATCAGTTCGGGTACTGATTGTTCTGTTGATCCTGTTTACAGCGGCAACCATTGTATCGTTCCATTTTAAGGGGATTGCAAAGAAAAAAGGAAAGATCCTTCCTTACGATTGGTTAGAAGAAAGAGGATTAGCATAATTTATATAAGATAGTGCAAAAAACGGTCTTATGAAACAATGCATCGGCATATGGGTGAAATGTGCCAAAGCTGGAGTTTTGTAAGATCGTTTTTTTATAAGAAAGTATTGTAGGGGAAGTCTTGCAATTTGTGAATGCCTTTGATATAATAACTTGTATTGTTTAAATTGAAGCAAAGCAGGTGAAACTAGTGATAAAAAGTATGACAGGCTTCGGTCGGAGTGAAAGTATTACCAAAGAGCGGAAGATTGTGATCGAGATGAAATCCGTGAATCACAGATATTGTGATCTGAATATTAAGATGCCAAAGAAATTCAATTTCTTTGAAGCGGCAATCCGCAATCATTTGAAGAAGTATATAGGCAGAGGTAAGGTAGATATATTCATTACCTATGAAGATTACACAGAGAGTAATGTATGCGTCAAATATAACGCAGAACTTGCAAAAGAATATGTAAAATATCTGCAACAGATGTCAGAAGATTTTGGACTGAAGAGTGATTTATCAGCAGTTTCCCTTTCAAGATTTCCGGAAGTACTTACACTTGAGGAACAATCCATTGATACTGATGAGTTATGGAAAGAATTGGTGGTTTGCTTAGATGAAGCAGCAACGCAGTTTGTTGAATCCAGAACCAAAGAAGGAGAGACACTCAAGCAGGATCTGATCGCTAAGTTAGATGGTATGATTGAAATGGTGGATTACATTGAATCGGTTTCTCCATCGCTGATTGAGTCGTATCGCAAGCGTTTAGAGGATAAGGTGAAAGAATTACTGGACGGAGCAGCGATTGACGAGAATCGGATTGCTACCGAAGTTACGATTTATGCAGATAAGATCTGTGTGGATGAAGAGACAGTACGTTTAAGAAGTCACATTGAGAATACCAAGGCAATTCTGTTAGAAGGTGGCAATGTTGGACGTAAGTTAGATTTTATTGCACAGGAAATGAACCGTGAGGCGAATACGATCTTGTCTAAGGCGGACAGTTTAGATGTGTCTAATAAGGCAATTGACTTAAAGACAGAGATAGAAAAGGTTAGAGAACAGATACAGAATATAGAGTAGAGGGTTGAGGCATATGAATAAGAAAGGCGAATTGATTGTCATTTCCGGATTTTCTGGAGTTGGCAAGGGAACTGTCGTTAAGAAGCTGATTGAGAAATATCATTATAGTCTTTCTGTTTCGGCAACTACAAGGGCACCCAGACCGGGAGAAGTAGACGGCAAGGATTATCATTTTAAGACAGTCGAAGAGTTTCGGAATCTGATTGATTATAATGGATTTATTGAATGGGCTCAGTATGTTGAGAATTACTATGGAACTCCGAGAAAGTATGTTGAAGATGAGCTGGCAAAGGGTCAGGATGTCATTTTAGAGATTGAAGTACAGGGTGCAATGCATATTAAGGAACAATATCCGGATGCGGTATTGATATTCCTGACTGCACCGAATGCAGCTACTTTACAACAGCGCTTAGAGGGACGGGGCACAGAAGAAAAGAAAGTAATTGCTAAGAGATTGAAGAGGGCATATGAAGAGACAGACGATATGCCACAGTATGATTATCTGGTAGTTAATGATGATTTAGATACCTGTGTGGATGACGTACATGCGGTTATCCGTGCAGAGAGCTTTAAGACACAGAAACATAATGATTATATTAATAATATGAAAGAAGAATTAAATGCAATTCGAAAGGAGATTTTATCATGATACATCCATCTTATACGGATTTAATGGCAGTTGTAAACAGTGAGGTTGAACCGGGTGAACATCCGGTAGTTAACAGTAGATATTCCATCGTACTTGCTACAGCAAAAAGAGCAAGACAGATCATTGCAGGAGATGAACCTCTTGTAAAAGCAGAAGAGGGAAAGAAACCATTATCCATTGCTGTTCAGGAATTATATGAGGGCAAGATTAAGATTATGGGTGAAGATGAAGAAGGCGATGAAGAAGATTTGGAATTAGAGATTTCTGAATTAGAAGGCAAATTTGGTGCGGTTGATGAAGCTGAACTTGATATGGAAGCAGAGGCAGTAGAAGACGCACAGGGCGAAGATGAGGAATAAGAACAGAGAGTATGCGAAGAGCGGTTTTCTGTATATAAAGTAAACCAACAGAATCTGTCATTGGCAGCTTTGTTGGATACATAGCAACGTTAGAAGGCTGTTACACAGGAAGTGCAACAGCCTTTTGTTCCTTATTGGTCAAGGAGGTATTGAAATGAAATTAGGTGAATTACTGAACAATTTGGAGTATGAACTCTTGCAGGGAAGCCTGGATACTGAAGTGAATATGGTTCAAAATGATTCCAGAAAGGTTACAACCGGTGATTTGTTTTTTTGCGTAACCGGAGCTGTATTTGACGGACATAAATATGCGGCAGAGGTTGCATCAAAAGGAGCAGCTGCCATTGTTGTAGAAAAAGATATTGACTTGCAGGAAAATGAAACAGTCGCTGTTGTAAAAGTGAAGAGTACACGGTATGCAATGGGTGTGATCTGTTCTGCATTTTACGGGGAACCATCGAAAAAATTAACTGTGGTTGGAATTACGGGAACCAAGGGAAAGACAACTACAACATATATGATCAAATCGATGTTAGAGGCGGCCGGACATAAGACCGGTCTGATTGGAACGATCGAGAGCATTGTAGGCGATAAGGTGACGCCGGCAAGTAACACTACACCGGAATCCATTGTAATGCAAAAAACATTACACGAAATGGTAGAAGCCGGACTTGACAGCGTGGTGATGGAGGTATCATCACAGGGATTGATGTTAGACCGCGTTGCCGGAATTGATTTTGATTATGGCATATTTACGAATTTATCAGAGGATCATATCGGTCCGAATGAACATAAGGATTTTGCAGAGTATTTAGGATGGAAAGCGAAGCTGTTTACATTGTGTAAGACCGGTATTTTCAACGTGGATGATGCGTACTGCGAGGATATTTTGAAAGGACATACCTGCGATGTGATCACTTACGGGGAAAAGGATGGATCGGATTATCAGGCAGAAGATCTTCATTTGTACAAAAAAGATGGAGAACTTGGTATTACTTATCACTTGAAAGGAAAATACGAAGAGCAGGTACAGGTGAGTCTGCCGGGCGAGTTTTCGGTGCATAATTCTCTTGCAGCGATTGCAGTTGCCAAGGAAATGGGCGTTGCAATGGATCAGATATTGGAGATCCTGAAGCATATTCATGTAAAGGGTCGCGTGGAACTGATTCCGATTTCAGATGCATTTACGATATTGATCGATTATGCACACAATGCAATGAGTTTGGAGAGTATTTTAACAACGTTGCGTGCTTATGAACCAAAGCGGTTGATTGCATTGTTTGGATGCGGAGGCAATCGCTCGAAGGTTCGTCGATATGAGATGGGAGAGGTGTCCGGTAAACTTGCAGACTTTACGATTATTACATCGGACAACCCAAGGGATGAAGAGCCGCAGGCGATCATTGATGATATTAAGATCGGAATCAGAAAGACGGACGGAGATTATATAGAAATTATTGACCGGAAAGAAGCAATTCGTTATGCGATCATGCATGCCCAAGAAGGAGATGTGATTGTTTTGGCAGGAAAGGGTCATGAGGATTATCAGGAGATCAAGGGTAAGAAATACCATATGGACGAACGGGATCTGATCCGGGAAGTGTTGGAGGAAGAAGATGTCTCACAAATATGCGGATATAATAATCGATATTTCGCATGAAGCGATTGACCGGACATTTCAGTATAAGGTTCCGGAAACGCTTGCGGCAGAGATTGGGATGGGCACAAAAGTGTCTATCCCTTTTGGTCGTGGTAATCATTTGCGCACCGGATATGTGATCTCATTTTCAGACACACCACAGTATGATGAGAGCAGATTAAAGCAGATTGACGGAATATGTGAAAATGGAATTGCAATTGAACGTGAATTGATCGGACTTGCCGCATACATGAAGGAACAGTATGGTTCTACGATGATCAATGCATTAAAGACTGTAATGCCGATCAAAGAAAAGGTAAGAGGACTGAAACACAGGGAAGTCTGTCTGCTGTATGAGTATGAACAATGTATGGAGCAGTTGGCACGATATAAGAAAAAGAATGCAAAAGCAAAAGTGCGATTGCTTCAGGAGTTGATACAGGAGAAAGTGATACCATATGAACTGGTTATCGGCAAATTAAATATATCTTCCTCTACGTTGAAAGCAATGGAAAAAGAAGGCGTAATTGCTGTTCAGGAGGAAGGATATTACCGGAGTGTTATAAAACACCAAAATGATTCTGATGATAATGCATATGCGGAGCCTGGCACACAGAAAAGAGAGATTCCCAATGCGGAACAACAGGAGGTGATCGATCGCATCCTGACCGATTATGAAAATGGAAAACGTGACACATACTTATTAAAAGGAGTAACAGGGAGTGGCAAGACACTTGTATATCTTGATGTGATTGAAAAGGTGGTGGCGACCGGAAAACAGGCAATCGTATTGATTCCGGAGATTGCGCTTACTTATCAGACAGTGAAACGATTCCGCAAACGGTTTGGAGATAAGGTTACGATCATGAATTCACGCTTGAGTAAAGGGGAACGTTATGACCAGTTTGAGCGTGCAAAAAAAGGTGATGTTTCGGTTATGATCGGACCACGTTCTGCGTTGTTTGCTCCATTTCCCAATCTGGGAGTGATCGTGATAGATGAAGAACATGAAACAAGTTATAAGAGTGAATATCCACCGAAATATCACGCAAGAGAGATTGCAATCGAACGTGCAAAAATGTCGGGCGCATTTGTTTTGCTTGGTTCGGCAACTCCGTCGGTGGAATCTTATTATCATGCAATGAAAGGCGAATACCAGCTTCTGACATTGACGCAGAGGGCCAAAGAGAGCGCCTCTCTGGCGAGAGTGTCAGTGGTTGATCTGCGGGAGGAATTAAAACAGGGAAACCGTAGTATATTCAGCAGACATTTAAAGGAGTTAATGACGGAACGGTTGCAAAAGAAAGAGCAGACGATGTTGTTTATCAACCGGAGAGGTTTTGCAGGTTTCGTGTCTTGCAGAAGTTGTGGATATGTGTTTGAATGCCCGCATTGTGATGTATCCCTGACAGAACATTTTCAGGGAACTGCAAAAGAAAAATTGGTTTGCCATTACTGCGGATATGAGATAGCCAAACCGAAGGTATGCCCGAAGTGTGCTTCACCTTATATTGCAGGATTTGGAATTGGCACGCAGAAGGTGGAAGAACAGGTAAAGACATTATTTCCGGAAGCACGGGTGTTGCGGATGGATGCAGATACGACCAAAAATAAAAATTCACATGAACAGATCCTTTCCCGATTTGCAAATGGGGAAGCAGATATTCTTGTGGGTACACAGATGATCGTAAAAGGACATGATTTTTCCAATGTGACATTAGTTGGCATGATTGCGGCGGATCTTACAA
>JBNMIW010000094.1:0-7192 GCA_050873485.1 Lachnospiraceae bacterium
CAACACATAATATAATGGTAGCAAAATCAACAATTCAATAGCAAAAAAGATATATCCTATGTTCTTTAATTTTCCTCCCCAATACAATAAAACGGAAAATAAGATTTCGGTCTTTGGATATTCTAACAAAAGAAACTCTCCAAAAGAACTTGATTTGATAGCAACGATATAATTCGGATAAACATATCCCATTACATCATTACCAACAGAAATATCCCTCATTGCAGCCAAAGTGCATGGAATCAATAACGCCAGACCCGAAAAAGCCATTGCTAATATATACGAAGCATTCTTTTTTTTATTTGTATTTGCAAACAAATTTTCTGCAATAAATGTCATACCAATTGTAGGCATAAAAGCTATCAAATATATAATGACTGACTTCCACTCCATGAACCTATCCCATTACTTTCTATCAATGTACTCTATCGCCGGTCGAAATTTAAATCCGCTTATTGTCGCTCCAACGATAATCTGTATTCGTTTCCATTTATAATTTTCTGCTCTAAGCAGTACTTTGATAATATGACCATTCAACCTAAAAAATTCATACAAAAATCCGCGCAATCCCTCTCTGCGATACAAATATACATCGTTTCTGTATAAATACCGATATCTCTCTAACCGTTCATAAGAATCATTGTAAATATTTGCACCGATATTAGACATCGATTTATGTACAACCACGCTTTCCGGTACCACATAACACGGATATCGGCGGGAAATTCTCCGTGTATATTCCCAATCATCCGTCCAAATAAAAAAATCTTTAATCGGCAATCCCACCTCTTTTACAACCGCTGCTTTCAAAAACAAAGATACAAAAGAAGCCATCACTGCTGGAATCAACTTGTGATCAAAATCTTTCACCTTTCGCGTCAAAGTTTCTCTCTGTATGTTCATATTGCAGATACTTAAATCTTTCCATAATACTTTACTCGAAAGGAAACCATATTTTCCTTCCATCTTCTGATCTTTTTCCATCAACACTTCCAAGGCCGTCTCCTGCGGAATACAATCATCATCCATAACCCATATATATTCGTATCCTGCCTCAGCGGCTAGTCGGATTCCATATGAAAATCCTCCCGCGCCCCCTAAATTGGCACCTGTATTAAAATATAAAATCTGTTTCCGTTCTATGAATTGTTGCAGGACATCCTGTGTTCCATCCGAACTATTATTATCAACAATAATAATCTGTACATCCGAAAACGTCTGTCCCAACAACGATTGCACATTTTCCAATAAAAGATTTTTTCTGTTATAAGTCACAACGACTGCTGCTACTTTTTTCATCTGTCAAAATTCCTACTTTTTAACTTTCTCATAAGAAAGTTCCATGACTTAATGATCCAATTCTGTTTTTCCATAAACATAACCGGAATCTCCCGATACCCTTTATGATTCGCCTCTAGCCATACGTCCAACAATCGTTCACTCACAAAGCCAAATACTCTTGCATCATTCTTGGAATAAGCTGATATATCCAGTCTTTTTTCTAACTCGAACAACACATCAAAAAGCCATGTACAATAATCTTCCAGACATTCACGTTTCATAATAAACATATTGAACTTATGTCCCTTTGTACTTTCCATGCAAGAGTCAAATGCATCCAGATAATTTGGATATTTGTTCATTAAAACTTCTCTGGTTAGATCTAAATCGATTGCGTGATGCGCATGCGCATATTGACTGTATGTTGTCTCTATAAAATAATTTCTTGGGGTAGGAAGAATGATATCACATTGCTCAATTAACAGTTTCAACTGATCCATCGTAAGTATTCGATTCCACTTATCCCCGAATCTTTCTACTGTAAAATGCCTGCGATAATGAACCATTCCAAGATAATCGGCATCCAAATTCTTCCATGCCCAATACAAGCCAGTTAACTCACAATAGTTTGCATTCTTGGCAGATATATTCTCGCCATCACTATCTTTGACATATCCAAGTGGCGTCCTGTCTTGTGCACCAACCTGAATCGGTATATACATCTCATCCATTGGCATTCTATATTGTTTGTGAGTTGCCACAATTACTTTTACAGTTGCCATTACTGAGCTCCATCTCCATCAATTACAACTTGTATCGTTTTTAAAACGATCTTAATATCCAATTTCCAGCAAGCATGCTCGATATAATATAGTTCCATTTTTTGTCGTTCACCATTTTCATATCCCACATGATTTCTTGCATATACCTGCCAATACCCGGTAAGCCCCGGTTTCATACTCAAAAACAATTCTTTCTTTTCGGGATAATTGGCTCTAAGTTCCTCTTCAACAAGCGGGCGCGGACCAATCAATGCCATCTCACCCTTAAGAATATTAATAAACTGCGGAAGTTCATCAATACTATGTCTTCGTATAAAAGCACCAACTTTCGTAATTCTCGGATCATTTTCAAGCTTATACTCTCTATAATATTTCTTTAATTCCTCCGGTGTAAGCATTATTTCCAACTGATCCGCATTCCGCTTCATGCTTCGGAATTTGTAAATTTCAAATTCCTTTCCATATTGACCAACACGCTTGGTCTTGTAGAAGACAGGACCTCCATCCTCCACCTTAATTGCAATTGCAGTAACGATTGCAACCGGAAGTGAAATTATAATCAGCACTAGCGCCATAATCAGATCAAGCAACCGTTTTGTCACAGCAAATCCGAGTGATAACTCACGATTTTTCACACACAGCGTTTTATAACCGTTCATCTCAACTACACTGTAACAAAACGAACTCTTCTCAAGATTGCGTAATGCTCGATACACGAGCACATTTTTACTCACCAGGAAATCTGTAATTTCATGCAGTTGCGGCATTCCTTTCAAATAAATATACACGCAGTCTACGCCATGTGTGTTCACATAATCCTTTAATGTATCCGTCCACCCTACAATCGGAATTCCATTTGCCACTGTCCGATTGCTCTTCTCATAAGTTATAATCCCAGTTACAATCGCGCCATATTTAGACTTGTTGGTAAATTGCTCCAATTTACGTTCAATATCCTCTTCCCTAATGTACAAGAGTGTCTCTCCCGCATTCTTACCCAGATGTCTTCGTACATACTCCTTCCAGGCAAGATGCGCCACATACATAATCGGCAATAAAATAATCACAAATGTAAATAGAACCACTCGTGAATAATCTTCACTTGTCTTCGTTGCAAAACAATACACAGTCAATGCAACAAACAATCCTGCAACCATTGCAAATGTACTTTTAAATTCATCTCGAAAATCTCTTCTCAATATTCCCGAGTAGACGTTCCAAAACATAACGATAAAAAGAAATGCAACAAGCAGCACTCCAGCCATATACAAATAGCGATCAATCAAATCTATAAAAGTATTTTTTCTGGCCATACAGGCTATAAAAAAGCTTAGCTGCACACAAAGCAAGTCTAAAATCAAAAAATCTATATGTTTTAACAGACTATATTTTTTCTTTTGATTCATTCGTTCTTTAATTCCTGTTCCGCGTTGGTATGCTTAATGACCTACACATGCATTATATGTTTTATTATACCATACCTTTTCTGTAATTAATAGCTTGTGAAATACAACGCATTTTATAGTACTATCAATAGGACTACTCTACGAAACACAAGAGAAAGAGGATACCATTATGAGATTACCAAACGGATACGGCGGAGTTGTCAAACTCTCCGGAGCCCGAAGAAGACCTTACGCAGCCCGCATCACAACAGGCTGGTACTACAATGATCAGACCGGAAAACGCGTACAGCGCTATCAGATTCTGGGATATGCATCCACCCGTGCGGAAGCGTTGCAGATACTCGCACGATACAACGATTACCCGATTGACGGTGCATCACTTAAGCTGACATTTGCCGACATCTACGAGCGCTGGTCCGCCGAAAAATTTCCAACCACTTCCCATTCCAACATCAAAGGTTACCGCGCCGCATACGCGATCTGTCAGGATATCGCAGATGTGCCGTTTCGCAACCTGCGCCTCGATGATCTGCAGCGCGTGGTCGACCGCTGCGGCAAGAATTACCCGACACTCAAGAAGCTGCGCGTACTCTACAACCAGCTCTACGAATATGCGATGAAGCATGAAATCGTTGTCAAAGATTACTCCACTTACGTCAATATCATCAAATACAAGGATCGCAATCCGAATAAGACGGAGCGCGAACGCTTTACAACACAGGAGATCGCTTTGCTTTGGAAACACAAGAACGATCCCTACTATCAGACCATTCTCATGCTGATCTACAACGGCGTCCGTGTCTCGGAGCTGCTCGATCTAAAGAAAGAAAACGTCCATCTTAAGGAACGCTACTTCGATGTCATAGACAGCAAGACTGCAAACGGCATCCGCAAAGTTCCTATCGCCGCCAAGGTGCTTTCCTTCTACGAACGCTGGTACAACGACTGCTCCGCCTGCGAATACCTAATCCACACGATGGACAGCGAACATTTTACCTACCACAATTATTACAGCAATTTCTTTAAGCCTTTATTGAACCGGCTGGGCATTGACCGGACACCGCACTGCTGCCGCCACACCACGATCTCCATGATGGCGGATGCACACATCGACCAGACGATCATCAAGAAGATCGTCGGCCACGCCGGTGCGATGTCACTCACGGAACGCGTGTATACGCATCTCGATGTCAACGAATTGATCGAAGCGATCGATCAGATCTAGATTGCAAAAATCGCCACCCTCTATTCCTAGAAGGTGGCGACATCTTCGTCACTTGGATTCCACAAATGCATTTTGCATCTGAGCTTCTCTATATGCAAGATTACAGGTCAGAAAACAGATCTTCCTTGTACGTTCCGTCTGCAAGCATCTTCTTAAAGCTCTCCCGGACCGCTGCAACATCTTCCTTATAGGTCATACCATACCACGTATCGTTCGTGCGCAGCACCTTGACCGCCATCCTGCCCTCCGCCAAAAGCTCACCGATGTAGATCGGGATCAGATACTCCGACTTCAATGGATTCTGTGGTACTTCTTTCTCGAAGAATTCCTTGAATCCTGCCTCTAACGTATCCACGAAATCCGGCGTCAGTCCCCACATATTCATCGAGACAAGCGAATCTACATCCAGCTTCACTCCATCCGCCTGTGCTCCATCTGCAGTCTTAACAATATTCTTGGTCTCCGCAACTTCTGTAAGATTGCTGTCCGCATCCATCTTGCAGACACCGCGCGTTACCGCGCCGTTATCCGACAATGTATTCTTCAACACAAAGCCGGCCATACAAGACGTTCCGCCTTCCACCAGGTACTCATGAACTGCCCGGAAACCTTCCTTGCCATAATAGTCGTCCGCATTAATCACGATAAAAGGCGCATCGATCAGATCCTTTGCCGCAAGTACTGCCTGTCCGGTTCCCCAGGGCTTCGTTCTTCCCTCCGGGAGCTCGCCCGGGATATCACGGATATCCTGAAACGCGTAATCTACCTTTACATCAAACCCGCCACAAATATCCGCGATACGGTTGCCAATCGCATTCTTAAAATCTTCCTCAATATCCTTACGAATAATAAAAATCACATGGTTGAAACCTGCCTCGATCGCATCATGCACCGAATAATCCATAATAATATGATTCTGTGTATCTACAGGCTCCAGCTGCTTAATTCCCCCGCCGAAACGCGATCCGATTCCGGCTGCCATAATCAGTAGTGTTGTCTTCATTCTTCTTCCTTCCATAGTAACTTGTGATCCCCTCACCAGCTTCTACCATCTATTGTAAAGGATGATCTCACGCTTTGCAACTGCCGTATGCATTTTCCCAAAATCAGACAAAAACAAACTACTTTTCAAGCCTTTACTAAGGCCGTCCAACCGGCATTCCGTTTGCCCCATAACAACCGTCTCCACGTGCAGCCCATTTCACTGCAAGTATCGGTTTGCCGTTGTAATCAAATCCCTGGCACGCATACCCAACAATCATCTCCACATGATAGATTCCCTTATACCGTCCATTGTTTTCACCAGTCTCAAACATCAGATCACCGGCATTCAGCTTCATGTTATTAATATTTTTCTGACTCAGTCCGCCTTTGACCATCTTTTTCTTCTGCGCGCACCATTTACCAATATCCGCAGCGACCGGCGCATAATACGCATTGCCAAAGGTCACACCATTCTTGTGATAAGATCTCCACACAAGCGAACTGCAGTCATAATATCCGCTTAGCATACGCTTCGGCTGACTGTACGTTCCCCTGGCGATCTGCAACGCAGTATTGATAGTATTCTTCTTATTCTTAGTCACAACCGATACCGCGCAGCCAATCAGATTGTCCCCGATCTTCGCTTTAATCACTGCGTTGCCGGTCTTCTTCGCCTTAACCATTCCATTCGCAGACACCGAAGCCACCTTCGGATTCATCGAAGACCACCTGACCGCCGAACTCTTAACGCCTTTTACACGTAGCTGCTTCGTCTGCTTAACCGTCAGAAGCGATGAATTCGTTGATATCTGTACAAGAATCGTGTTGATCGTGAGCGTACAGATCTTCTGATCATTAATGCGCACTGTAACATTCGTCTTTCCTGTGTTCCAGGGTCTGATTGTCAAAACATTGTTCACCAGATCCGCATTTACATCAATCCCCGCATTCGATGAATCACAGGACAATTGCACCACTTCCCAATCCGCCGTCAATGTCTCCTTGCTTTTCAAATGGAACGTATAGGTCGGACAACTCCATGAGTTCGTTGCATATCCGGTCTGCGAAGTCTTGTCTACCGTCACATCCGACAGGTCCGGGCTGACATACACATCATATTCCGCCGTAAAAAGCAATCGCTCCTCACCGCTTCCATACAGAATATCGTCATAATCATACCAATCGGGATCATACCAGTCAGAATCGTCATAGTCATTATCATCATAGGAATAGGAACTCTGCGTTGTATAGACATTCACCTGGATCAAAGTACTTCCGCTGCGCAGCGCTCTCACATTACCGGACGCATCCACCGTTACAATCCCGCTGTTGGCCGAAGCAAACGTATACCGGGATACCGAATACGAGTCTCCATAATACATCACCGAAGAACCGACCTGCAGCTGCGCAGTACCACCTGCTGCCAGGCGGAGCGTGCCTCCATCTTCCGTAACATAAGTCACCCCGGTGTCTGCCTTCGCTTCGCTCACCGGGAGCATCGTAAGCACCAATGC
>JBNMIW010000095.1:0-7147 GCA_050873485.1 Lachnospiraceae bacterium
ACGTGCCTGCAATGATATTTAGTTATCATCGTACAACTGCTTTTGTATTCTATCCGTTTCGCACGTCCCTCTTACTCACGCTGTGCAAGGGTTATAATTTTAATGTGTGAAATTTAGGGAGATACTTCCGTAGTGCGTAGATACCTGAATCGTGTTTGGAGTATCCCGGATATAACTGTAATGTTCCCCTATGTTTTCGTCATCTACTTCGATATCATCTGTGTCAGAAGAAAGATCAAGACTATAATCTTTTTTGTTGCCGGCAAGCTCTAAGTCACAATCACCGGAATCAAGAGAGGCGGTCAACTTTTTGATTGTAGAAGATTCCGCGGTTACATCACCGTAATGCAAATCAAGAGTTGCATTGTCAGAAGTGAATTTTTTGGCAGAAAAATCACCGGAATCATTTACTAATTCACACTCTGATATGGTTGTGGATTTGACATCGAAGTCACCGTAATTCAGAGTGAAATTACCGGAAGCCAATTCGGTATCGGAGAGATTGACATTGCCGGAATCTGCTTTCAATTTCAATGCATTGCCGGATAAATTAGCTAGGGTGATGTCTCCGTAATCAGATGCAATATTGATCTGGTCAAATGTCAGGTTGGAAAGTTCGATATCACCGGAGCTGCTATTTAGCGTGATCTTTTTCAGTGCCTGCCTGGAAGGAATAGTGAGAACTAATGTGTAATCGGAAGAAGATCCGCTAAGCGAGAAATTAACAGTGTGTTCACTTTTACTTTCCAATTTCAAAGTATCATTTTCAATGGAATAGGTTGTATGGATGTTCGTATATTCCGGGTAGGACAGGGAAAAAGAATCACCCTGTGTGACCACAATGTCATAGGAATCACAGGATAGGTCAATATTCGTGAAGGAATCCAAATTGTTCTTAATAATCTTGTGTGTTGCATTCTTTTCTGTAAAGAATCGGTTAGAAGATGGCAGATATGACCAATTCATGTTGCCGCCAAGCATGTATCCGCTTCCGGCAAGACCAATTCCAATTAAGATAAAGCATAATGAAATAATTGTTGTAATTTTAATAACCTGTTTCATTTAGGATACCTTCTTTCTGATAAATATATGTTTAAATGCAGCTGCAATTCCGTGTGTGCATAGATTGGCAAATGCAATGGTTGCAATGGCTAATAGTAATCCGACACCAAGTAATAGAAAACCACCGCCCATACAGATGAGCTTCTGACCGATTCCGGGTGCGGCGACTGTTGCAAAAAATACTGCAAAACCACAAGCAATACAGGCAAGAGAAACGCATGCAATGGAAAGAACCAGGCTGAATACTACGATTAACAGGGCTACTAAGCAGATGATTGCAGCAAATACAAGCGGAACCGCAATTGGAGAGGCACAGATTCCTAAAATGATCATCCAGATAACGGTCGTGTTGTTTTTGATCCCACCCTTTTCTTTCTGGGCATCCATATGTTTTTCGGTGCAGGTTGCAATGATCTCACGGGCAATCTCATCCGGGGTACCTAAGGTACTTGCAACATTGGTAGAATCATCTGCTCCCATTTCCTCAAAATATTCTTCATAATAACGGATCGCATCTTCACGATCTTCTTTTGGAAGCCGCTTCAAACGCTTCTCTAATTGTTTGATAAATTCAGTCTTATTCATAGGTTATCCCTCCTAACAGAGTGTCGATTTTGTTTTTGTAAGACTCCCATTCTTTCTTATAAAATGCTAATTTTTCTTTGCCGATATCGGTTAATTGGTAATACCTTCGGTTTCTGCCTTGAAAAGGTTGATCATAGGTTGTTAAACAGTTATCCTTTTGTAATCGCCGTAATACGGGATATAACGTAGATTCTGATATGTCAATGATCTCTTTCACCTGTGCGGTTAAAGTGTAGCCGTATGCATCTTCTTTTTCTAAGATGGCAAGAACGCAGGCATCTAGCAGTGGCGCTGCAATTTGATATGTCATAAGCATGACCTCCTTATCGTTCCTTGTTAAAAACTGTCTGGCAATGCTGCAGTCTGTGGTATTAGGTAGAGACAAAATATTGTCCGGCTCTAACATCGTAAACAATATTGCTTTCTGTCTAATACTATACGACATATAATATTACATGTCAAGTAGAAAAATAAGAATCCGGAATAGTTGCTTTTCCTTTACTTTTCAAGGGAACAATGTTAGAATGATATCCGTATGATTATATTTCAAATAGAAATAGGAGTGGAAAAATGGGTATTTTCGAGAAAGTGTTTGGAACACATAGTGAAAAAGAGATTAAACGAATCCAGCCTTTAGTAGATAAGGTGTTGGCATTAGATGAATCAATGCAGGCATTAAGTGATGATGAACTTCGTGCGAAAACGGATGAGTTTAAGAAACGTTTATCAGATGGAGAGACGTTGGATGATCTTTTGGTAGAAGCATTCGCAGTTGTGAGGGAAGCTGCGGTCCGGACACTTGGCATGAAACACTATCCGGTACAGATCATGGGTGGTATTTTACTTCATCAAGGTAGAATTCCGGAGATGCGTACCGGTGAAGGTAAGACGTTAGTGTCAACGCTCCCTGCATATCTGAATGCTTTAGAGGGGAAAGGTGTTCATATTGTAACGGTAAACGATTATTTGGCAAAACGTGATGCAGAGTGGATGGGACAGATTCATACATTTTTGGGTCTTAAGGTTGGAGTAATTCTTAACAGCAGCACCAATGATGAACGTAGAGAAGCTTATAATTGTGACATTACTTATGTTACCAATAATGAATTGGGATTTGACTATTTGAGAGATAACATGGTGATCTATAAGGAACAGTTAGTACAGAGAGATCTGCACTATGCGATCGTAGATGAGGTTGACTCTGTATTGATCGATGAAGCAAGAACACCGCTTATTATCTCCGGACAGAGTGGTAAATCTACTGAATTATATAGAATGTGTGATCTTTTAGCACGACGTATGAAGCGTGGTGAAGGAGACGGTGAGCTTTCCAAGATGGATGCCATCATGGGAATGGATGTCGAGGAAGATGGAGATTTCCTTGTAAATGAGAAAGATAAGCAGGTAATGCTGACCGCACAAGGTGTAAAGGAAGTGGAGAATTTCTTCCATATTGATAATTTAGCTGATTCGGATAACTTAGAGATTCAGCATAATATCATTTTGGCATTGCGCGCACATAATTTAATGTTCAAGGACAAAGATTACATCGTAAAAGACAACGAGGTTTTGATCGTAGATGAATTTACCGGACGTGTAATGCCGGGCAGACGTTTTTCGGATGGCTTGCATCAGGCGATTGAGGCAAAAGAGAATGTAAAAGTTCGTAGAGAAAGTAAGACACTTGCTACGATCACATTCCAGAATTTCTTCAACAAATATGATAAAAAGGCAGGTATGACAGGTACGGCACTTACAGAGGAAGAAGAATTCCGTGAGATTTACGGAATGGATGTTGTGGAAGTTCCAACCAATTTACCGGTAGCCAGAATTGATGAAGATGATTCTGTTTATTGTACCAAGAAAGAAAAATTGAATGCAATTGTAGAAGATATCAATGAATGTTATCGAAAAGGACAGCCGGTATTGGTTGGTACGATCACGATTGATTCATCAGAAGAGGTAAGTCGTTTACTTACGAAAAAACATATACCGCATAAGGTATTAAATGCAAAGTTCCATGAACTGGAGGCAGAGATTGTTGCACAGGCAGGACAGATGAATGCAGTTACGATTGCAACGAATATGGCGGGTCGTGGTACGGATATTAAGCTTGGTGAAGGTGTAAAGGAATTAGGTGGTCTCCGTATTATCGGTACAGAACGTCATGAGTCGAGACGTACTGATAACCAGTTGAGAGGTCGTGCGGGACGACAGGGCGATCCGGGACAGTCAAAGTTCTATCTTTCTTTGGAAGATGATCTGATGCGTTTATTTGGTTCGGAAAGAGTTATGGCAATGTATGAGGCATTGAACATTCCGGAAGGAGAAGAGATTCGACATAAGACGATCACGAAGTTTATAGAGAAAGCACAGAAGAAGATTGAGAGTAACAACTTTGGAATTCGTAAGAATCTGTTAGATTATGATCAGGTTATGAATGAGCAACGTGAGGTAATCTACAAAGAGCGTCGGCGTGTATTGGATGGAGAAAATATGCGTGATGTTATCTATAATATGATTAATGAAGATGCAGAGGAGATTATTGATCGTAATATTAATGAAGATGCATATCCATCTGAATGGGACATGAAAGCTTTGAACCAGGAATTATTAGATATCTTCCCAATGGAGAAAGTTGAATTGTCAGAAGATGATCTCAAGCATATGTCTAAGAAGGATCTTGTTCAGAGAGTGAAAGAAACAGTGAATAAGCTCTATGAAGAAAAGGAAACAGAATTCCCTGAACCGGAGATGATCCGAGAGGCAGAACGAGTTATCTTATTAAAGGTGATCGATCGCAAATGGATGGATCATATTGATGACATGGAGCAGATGCGTCAGGGAATCGGACTTCGTGCATTAGGACAAAGAGATCCGTTGGTAGAATACAAGTTTGTTGGCTTTGATATGTTTAATGAGATGACAGCGGGTATTCGCCAGGAGACTGTTAAGGCACTGTTACATTTGCGTGTAGAGCAGAAAGTAGAGCGTGAAGAGGTTGCCAAAGTAACCGGAACCAATAAAGATGATTCTTCTGTGAAGGAGCCTGTAAAACGCAAGAGTGCTAAGATCGGAAGAAATGATCCGTGTCCTTGTGGATCAGGTTTGAAATATAAGCAATGTTGTGGTAAAAATGCATAATAATGCAGGGGTTCATGTCGTTGACGAAACAAGTATTTCGATGACATAATACTTGTGTGAAGATTGGATGATAGAAAGAGGTGATTCTGTGATAGAGACAGACAATTATAAGTTTGAGCTTGCTCAATATGAAACTCCATTACAGGAAGTGAGGGATTCACTTTGACATCCCTATCAAGAAAGACAAGGTAGCGGAGTTAGAAGCAGATATGGAGGCTCCGGATTTTTGGAATGATGTGGAGCACTCGAATGAAGTCATGAAGACAGTCAAGAGTCTGAAAGATATTCTGGCGGCGTTTGACAAGGTGTCTGGTGAGTATGAAGATATTGCAGTATTGATCGAGATGGCGGATGAGGAGGAAGATGTATCCCTGTTGCCGGAATTGGAAGAAGCCATGGCACAGTTCAAAGAAGACTTTGAAAGCTTGCGTATTCAGACATTATTATCCGGCGAATTTGATAAAGATAATGCAATCGTGACACTCCATGCGGGAGCCGGAGGAACAGAGAGCTGCGATTGGACGGGAATGCTTATGAGAATGTATACCCGATGGGCAGAGAAGAAGGGATTCTCTACGGAGATTCTGGATTATCTCGAAGGAGAAGAGGCAGGAGTGAAGTCTGTTACGATTCAGATTAACGGAGAGAATGCATATGGTTATCTAAAATCAGAAAAAGGAGTTCACCGATTAGTCCGTATTTCGCCTTTTAATGCAGCAGGCAAGAGACAGACGTCGTTTTCTTCATGTGATGTTATGCCGGATATTGAAGAAGATGTTTCGGTGGATATCAAAGATGAGGATCTGAGAATTGATACATACCGTGCAAGTGGAGCCGGTGGACAGCATATCAATAAGACATCTTCGGCAATCCGTATTACACATTTGCCGACCGGTATTGTTGTACAGTGTCAGAACCAGAGATCACAGCATCAGAATAAAGATAAGGCAATGAAAATGCTTGCTTCCAAGTTGTATGTATTGAAACAACAGGAGAACCAGGAGAGATTGGACGATATACGTGGGGACATATCGGAAAATGGATTTGGATCTCAGATTCGTTCTTATGTAATGCAACCATATACAATGGTGAAGGATCATCGTACCGGAATGGAAGTCAGCAATGTAAATGGTGTTTTAGATGGTAATGTAGAACCGTTCATGAATGCATATTTGAAATGGATAAGTCTGAATAAGGAGTAGGTTGTATGGAGGAACAAAAGTTTGTTGTTTTTCAATTAGAGGACCAGAAGTATGGAATGAGCCTGATGCGGGTAAATGGCATTGAACAGGATTATCACATAATTCCTGTGCCGAATGCTCCGGAAGGAATCAGCGGAATTATTAATTTAAGAGGTGCGGTAATTCCGGTATACAGCTTAAGAGAACGTTTTGGAATGAATCCGCGTATTGATAATCCTGAAAAAAGTCTACTTGTAACGAATAGTCATGGAATATTATTGGCATATGAAGTAGATTGCGTAGAAGAGATTGAAGAGGTCCCGGATTCAAGAATTAGTCCAATGCCGTCTGTTGCATCGAATGAAGATACGGCATTTATGGAACAAGTATTGCAGATTGGTAATGAGATTATCATTACTATTAATGTTGACAAAGTATTATCTGAAGATGTCAGACAGATGGTTGATCAGCTAGTAGAAGAGAATCAATAAGTACAAGAGGATAAAGGAGGTAATTATGGTTAATATTGCAGTTTTAGGATATGGTACAGTAGGATCAGGTGTAGTGGAAGTAATTAACACGAATCATGAGAGTATCAACAAAAGAGCCGGAAAGGAAATTAATATCAAGTATGTATTAGATCTTCGTGATTTTGAGGGAGACCCGATTCAGAAGATTTTGGTTCATGACTATGATGTGATCCTGAAAGATCCGGAAGTAGATATTGTGGTAGAGGTAATGGGTGGTGTAGAACCGGCATATACATTTACTAAACAGGCACTTTTGAATGGAAAGAGCGTATGTACTTCTAACAAAGAGTTAGTAGCAAAGCATGGAGCAGAGCTTCTTGCAATTGCGAAAGAGCACAAACTGAATTATTTGTTTGAAGCATCCGTAGGTGGCGGAATTCCTATTATCCGACCATTGAATAGTTCTTTGACTGCAGATGAGATTACTGAGATTACCGGTATTTTAAATGGTACAACGAATTACATATTAACAGAGATGGCAGAAAAGGGTGCTGCTTTTGAAGATGTCTTAAAGGTTGCACAGGAAAAGGGATATGCTGAACGTAATCCGGAGGCAGACGTTGAGGGTTATGATGCTTGTAGAAAGATAGCAATCTTAACTTCTTTGGTTGCTGGTGAGCAGGTGGATTATGAGGATATCCATAC
>JBNMIW010000096.1:0-7141 GCA_050873485.1 Lachnospiraceae bacterium
ATAATCCGACTGATAACAAAGGGATGTATCCGGAGTGCTCAGATACGGACTTCTCGCCTCTGTCGTAACACCTGCCCAGGTTGCCAATGATAAGCCAGTTGCCATCAAAGATCCGCTTGCCCTCAGGTATCCTCTTGAATCCTTTGCAAGATATGCATTATCTTTCCCGTATGTATTATAATCCCCTGCCGTATAACCTAATTTGTCTTTCTGTCGATTATAGAAAAAATATGACAATTGATTCTCTGACAGATCAATCGACGCATCCGCTCTTCCGTTTTTGATCAGATTGGCTTCCATAGCGGCAATCGACGAAAATGCCCAGCAGCTCTCAAAGTTTCCCTGATCCTTCACCGAGGTAACATATCCATTGTCCCTTGCATCATAACGTGTCGGGAACATGCTTCCTCTGCGCTGTAATGCAGTATCATTCTCTCCTTCATGAATCTCGGCACCCTGCAGCCAGTGTTCACTTACCGGAAATTCTTCCTGTGCCGCATAAACTTTATCCGACTTACCTGTATTCACTCCGCCAATTGCAAGAACCCCAAGCAATGTGACTGCACAAAATACTTTTGCTTTTTTGTATATCCCTGTCCATCCTTTTTTACTTTGATCTCGTGTTGTTTTCATTCATTACCTCCTGCTCTTTTCGTTCATATGTCTGCTGAAAAATGTCCCTTTGGATAATATAAATATCCGTTATATCGTCCACCCGGATTGCGAGATAATCTCCCGGGCGTCCTAAGTAGTAGTCCTCCTCACTAATCGGAAATACCTTTGTCCTCTCATCTAACACAGTTGCATAGATTGCATTTTCTGTCTTTGGGTAACACAAATGAGCCAGTTCGTCAATACTTACATAACTGTTGTCCTTCATGATCTGCACTTCCGGAATGAAATCTAACATCTGTTCAAAGATGTCTAATGACTCATCTGCACTCTCATAAGTACGTTCAAACTTATCTCTGGTTATATGATAGGCTTCTCCTCTGCAACCGATCATAATATAAATATCCGGTGAAGCTTCCATAATAATACCCGATTCATTTTCCAATGAACGAAGCTTAAATGCTTCTCCTTCTTCTACAATATCGGTCGATCTGACATAAGCCCAGGGAATCTTCCTTTTTATATATTGCGGCAATTGTATGATATCTTTGTGTATTTGCTCCGCATATTCACCAGCTTCTACAATCTGTGTCATCATCCGATACGATAAAGCCTTATCCAGATAATAGTCCATCGAGTCCTCAATATCCATTCCCGACATCTGTACTCTCAGTATTGTTGACGATATTCTTCCGGATGCAATCTCCGCTCCGCCTTTGACCAACCCAAACTCTGATATCATATAATCCATAAATTCAATGGCTCTTGTCCTTTTTGTGTCACTAAAAAACAACTGCCGGTCTTCTTCCTGTTCTTTCCATACGATCAGCAGAAAATGACACGCAATCTTATTCTGAAATGTCGTAAAGATATGCATTTGTTCCTGCATATTATCCGGAATAGAATTACTGCATCGTCTGGAAATCGCTTCATCCACTTCCGCAATTACCATTTGCAGATCCGGATTGACAAAGCACCTTACCACTCCCGGAATCTCATGCATATCCACTTTTTCAAATCCATAATTCTCTCTCATTGACCACTCAACCTTCTATACACAACGGTATCACCTGATCCGCAAACTGACGAAATCCATGATTCACATGTGTAAAATGCAATACCAAAATATCCTCTTTCACATCTACAATCTTTGCATACACACCCTCAAAGATTCTGCTTCCATCCTCCTGTACCGCAAAGATCTCCACATCTGAATATATCTCCAGATGATCTGCCGCCTGTTCTTTTCCCCCGTCTGCATTCCTTAGGGAAACAACCGCTCTCTTCAGGCAGAATTGTTCTAACCGGACTGTTACCGGCTGTCCGACCACAACTTTTTCTTCAATACGGCATAATTGAAATTCAACCGGCTTCGTAACCGTAACGACCGCATCAAACTTCATATTCCTGATCGCACATCCATACGCTCCGCCAACTGCCGCCACCTCACATACCGCAACCGGTTTTTGAATTCCCTTTGCCATGATTTGCATATGATTATGTACTTCCACCGGCACAGTAATCTTATCTAATGCTTCCTGTGACACCAATACCTGTCCGCCAACGCTGTAACTCTCGATCCGGGAACTCTCATTGACTACTTTACCGACAACATTATACCGCATTATCTTCTCTGAACCGACATTACCGATAAATGCTTCCCCGGAATGAATACCGATCCCCATCTCTAACAGCGGATATCCCTGTTCCTTACAGAATTCATTCACTTCATCCATTCGATTCTGCATCTCGATCCCCGCAGCAATCGCATCGCAAATATGATCCTCCGATATAAGCGGTGCTCCAAAAACAGCAAGTACGCCATCTCCCAAAAACTCTATCACCGTTCCCCTATAACGGGTAATCTCTTCCGTCATCTTATCGAAATAGAAGTTTAACAATCTTGTCACTGCTTCCGGTTCTAACTCTTCTGAAAGAGAAGTAAATCCCCGAAGATCCGAGATCAGAACTGTCAATTCTCTCTTTTCTCCTCCGATCGCTGCCCCTTCCGGATGTTCTAAGATAACCTCCAATACTTTATCCGAAAAATATCGTCCAAAGACCTGATACAATAATTCATTACGCGTTTTTAGTTTTTGATTCAAACGCATGATCTCTCTGGCCGCTTGTAGATCTCCGGCCTGTTTTTGCAGCATTTTCTCATAGTTTTTGGTGACTTCATGCTGCCATGCGACCTGCTCGATCCGCAGGATTCCGGATGCACTGAACGGCTTATGCAACACAACCATTGCGCCCTTAGCAAAACAGATCTCATCAATCTCCTGATTTCTCTCTTCTGTCATAATAAAGAACGGCACTCCCGCCAATGCTTCCTGTCGTTTGATAAAAGACAAGGTGGCAAAATCCTCCTCATGTGCCATCTGATAATCCATAATGATCAGAGAGGGAAAACTACTCAAACCCGGCTGATTACTGTTTTGTACATTGACCGCTTTATGCACCGCTGCTTCCGACAACATACAAAATGCCCGCATACTCCCTGTGGAATTAATCTTGCGCTGTGCGAGGATCATATCTCTTCTGTCATTTCCTATTACCCAGATTACATGCTCCATTCTTCTTTCCTGCTCTTTCTATTCTCTACCAGAGTGTATGCCATTTTCCTTTTCGGTCTGCCTGTTGCCGTTTGACCGGATCCGCCTTACAATTCTCACACAGTGTTCCGGTTCGGATAGGTGCACCACATACCGCACATGGAACCCGGACAGAAGAATTCTTCGGAATCTCCAGATATTCGTTCCGGAAAAAATATTCGATGATCCTTCTTGGAACTCCCGTATCTCTCTCGATTACAGACGCGGACGTTGCCCCTGCCTTCTCTAAGTAATTCCGGATCGTCTGAAAATCATCATAATTCTCTCTTCCGCATCTGACGCACCGGTAAGTTCCGATCGTTATATTTTCCAAATCCTTACATCCACAATACTGGCATGCCAATGGAATCCGGTTCATCCGCAGTGCATTCGAATTCCCCCGGTTACTGTTCCTTCCGGATGCTGTTGTAATGCTGAGAACCCGTTTCTTAGGATCCCCTTGTTCCAATGCGATCTGCGAAGTTCCGGCTGCGGCATTCACTTTGTCTCCCGCTGCAACCGAATGCCTTCTTGTTATCATTCCACTAGAATGCACCTGACCATTTGCTGTTACAGCGGATTGTTTCAATTCCGGAAAGATCTGATAGATCTGTCTTCGCAAATCATCAAATGCACCTTCCGGATCATGTGCAAAGGATATCATCTGCACATTATTCAGATAAAACCGAAATGTATCATTCAATACAACTTCCCGGATCTCAAACGGAATAATGGTCTTCCGGTTACAGATTGCATTATCAATCTCCTTTTCCACCCAGATAGAGTCCTGCGATGTCGGGGAAAGTACTAATAAAAATAAGCTGCACTGCTGAATTGCTTTGGGTATCTCCCGCGCATAACTTGACCCCGCCGGTATCATTTCCGGTGCCTTCCAATAACTTACCCCTATCTGATCTAACTGTTTTATAATTCGCTTCACAAATTCCGAATCTCTCGAACTATAACTTATAAAAACGGAATGCTCTTGTGCCATACTTCTTCCTCCTGCCTGCATCCATTTCTTTCATGATGCTACCACCCGATTCCTTCCGGATGTCTTTGCCTGATACAACCGGGCGTCTACTTTTTCTACATTCTCCTGCATATTCAGGCCACTCTCTAATTCTCTCACTCCAAACGACATTGTGATATGGATCTGCGACTCTTCAAACTCACAAACCGTCTGTTCTACTTCTTTTCGAATCTTCTCCGCCAACATCATTGCCGTAGTCTCTGTACAATTCTGAAGCAGCATAACAAATTCTTCCCCACCCCAGCGGGCAACCTGTCCATTACCGGCTACCGAAGTCTTAAGCAGTTCTGCTACCGATACCAGAACAGCATCTCCTGCATTATGACCATAATTATCATTCACCTTCTTGAAGAAATCAATATCGCACATAATCAATACTGCCGTTTCATCCTCTGACCTGTCTTTGCTAATCTCGTTATAGTACTCATCAAAGCCCCGTCGATTCTTCAGGTGGGTCAGCGGATCTAATTGTGTCTCCTCGTACAGAATATGTGATTCCAACGTTTTCCCACAAAACACAGCCGCAAATGTTAAATGCTTCACATCCTGCTCATCAAACACACTTTGACCGTCCACCCCAATCTTATTGATTGCCTGATATGCTCCGATCACCTTGCCTCTGGCATTCGTAACCGGCAAACATAAAATGGATTTCGTCGTGTATCCGGTATCCTTATCCACCTGCGCATTAAATCTTGTATCTTCATAAGGATTATTGATCACAATCGTCTCCTTGTTCTGAATAGAAGCCCCTACAATTCCGGATCCCTCCGGCACAACGATCCGCTCACTGCCAAGTGCTGCTAATGTCCAATATTCTTTCTTGGCACGATCCCAGTACCAGAAGGAAGCCCTCTCTGCATTCACAAGGGTTCTTCCCAAATCTGTCAGCAGACGGATTGTTGGTATAAATTCTTTCTCTTCGATCAGTTGATTCATATAATAAAAGATCTTCTCCAGCATCTCCTCTGCCTGCAATGGTTTGTTATTCTCCATATTCTATCCTCCAAGCCTTTGTATGCAAGTCTTATCAAGCCCTTCTCCTAAGATAAAAAGCCCTTATAATTCCGTTCTAAATATTCTAATGACCGTCTCTGATTCTCCGGCGATGTTGTCTCGATCAACACAGCGGAATCCGGGAAATACTTCTCCCGATATGTCATAAATTGACTCCAGTTAATATTGCCATCTCCAACTGCCAAATGAAGATCTTTCCGGAAGTCATTATCGTTGATATGCACATGTTTGATATATGGAGCCAGTCCTGTTACCCATATCTCCATCGGTGTATGGGAAATACTGGCATGTGCATAGTCAAAACATACCCCGTAGTTGCCATATGCACACAACCGCTCCGACATTGCCATCATGATGTCCGGATCAGTATCAAACATATTCTCTAAATAGATCTCTGTATCCGGATATCGTTTCAGCAGGCATTCTACATACTGTGTTGTCATATCCACCGCCCTTTTGTCATATTCCGCACCGGAAAGCATCGGACTATAATTCGTGTGAAATACGACTCCCTTCACACCTAACCGTACTGCCGCCTTCATACTCTGCTCCATACGCAATTCCGAAATCTCCCGGATTCGCGGATCATAACTGAATACCACAATATCAAAAAAAGCCCCGTGCATCGTACTGCCGGCAGGCAATCCTTCCTGCTGATAAAAGGCGATCAACCGTTCCATCTCATCCGGATTCTCCAATACATCCGGATTGTAAAAATCATTCACCTCAAACCCTACATTATACTCTCTTGCCAAAGACTTATATTCTTCTATATTCTTTGCAAGCGATACGATCAATACCTGTCCCATAATACCCCTTCATCCTTACATTTCCATGTCTGACTTACTGTTCCCATTATACTCTTTTACCATGAGTAAATCAACGAAAATTGGTGAACGGATTGTGACTGCTTGAATAAATATTTCATCTACGATATAGTATAAAAAGAAAATCATTTTATCCTGTTACAAACAGCATTTACAGTCAAAGGAGATATATATTATGAGTAAGCAAAACAATGCCTATATTGCAATTCCAACGTTGTTAAAAGTAGAGCCCGGTGCCCTTGACCAGCTCGGAAGTTATTTTAGGGAAGGACACATTCAAAAAGTGGTCATTTTTTTCGGAAACGGACTGATCGATATGTTCGGTTCGCGTGTCATGAACTCTTTATCTAATGCCAATATCGAAGTACTGGAATATCAGGAACTGGATTCTGTCAAATTGGAAGATATTACCTCCCTGGCATTTACCCTGCCGGTCAAAACACAGGCAGTGATCGGCATTGGCGGTGGAAAAGTTATCGATGCCGCAAAGTACATGGGATTTCTTCGTAAACTTCCATTCATCAGTATACCGACCTCCGCATCCAGTGATGGATTCTCCAGTGCAAGTGCCTCTCTTCTCATAGAAGGCCGCCGTAATTCCGTTCCTGCCAAAATGGCATACGGAATCATCGCAGACACCGAAGTGATCAAGAGTGCGCCGGATCGTTTTCTCTATTCCGGAATCGGAGATATGGTTTCAAAGATCACTTCCCTTTACGACTGGCAGTACGAAGAAGATCATGGTTATGATGAAGTAAATGATTTTGCAATGATGATCGCAAAAAAAGCGGTAAACAGCTTTGTCCGCACCCCGTTTGAAACGATCAAGGACAATCTGTTTTTGAAAGAATTACTGGATTCTCTGGCAATGAGCGGTATTGCAAATGAGATTGCAGGCAGTTCTGCCCCGACCAGTGGCAGTGAGCACCTTATCTCCCACGCACTTGACAAACTCCTTCCAACTCCTCAGCTTCATGGCATCCAGGTCGGCATCGCCACCTATCTGATGAGCCTTGTTCAGGATCACCGGTACAAACGTATCCACACCATTCTTACTG
>JBNMIW010000097.1:0-7030 GCA_050873485.1 Lachnospiraceae bacterium
GTACCCAACCATCATAAGTGCAAACATCTCAGGATACACCACAAATGGAATATCCACCGATATCCACCCATTAAAAGAACTCATGACAGCTTTCCAGATTACAACCATAAACACTGCCGATAGCAACATACCCGCAATCACAGATAAAATTACGACAAGTGTTGTGGACATCAAATATAAACTTGCAATTTCTGCGTTTTCATATCCCAATATTTTAACCATAGAGATTGCATTTGCATTCTTTTCTAAAATAACTTTTGTTAATAGGTAAATCAATATTGCTGCTAATACTAACGCAAAATACTTGATCATTCCAAAAATAGACCCCATTGATACATCCATCTGACGGGATAATTTCGTAAGATCCTCCTCTGTAATGCACGAAGATACATACTTATCATCAATGTCAGTCAGCTTCTCATTAGAAAAATATCCGGTGAAATACTCGGATTGTTTTGCCGATGCAAATTGTTTTAGAAACAATGCAGGGTCCGACACAAGATTCTCCATATAAGAAGTATCCGGGTCAAATGTATCAATATATTCATCATACGACATAAACACAGCCAATCCGGACGGATAATCTATAATATCTTTTACTTTAAAAGAATATACATTATCCCCATATGATTCATACAATTGAATCGTATCTCCCTTTTTCACGCCATATTTCTCAGCAATACCATCTGCAATCAGTATACCATCATCCGGCATTTTTTCAACAAAATACTTACTATCATCCACAATACCGTACACACTGACATCTTCCTCCCTGGTCTTGGAATGATAGGATAAACCGGTCAGACAATATTTTTCCGCATCCGGGTTATCCGTTTCAACTTGTGCGCTTAATACATACTGATACTTGGCAACCATGTGATCCACTATCACAGATTGAAAATTCTTAAGTAACGGTCCCATCATAAGACCAAATATCATCAGGACATCTGCAAACAGAATTCCCAAAAACAACGTCGCATAATTGGAACGATTCTGTAAGATAATCCGCAGACGAAATCTGGAAAAAAACTTAATATGCGGTAAACGAACCGCTTTCTTATTCTTATTTTTTGTCAGATCTCTCCGAAGAAACTGTAATGGAGATAACTGTAATTTTCGGATCAACACGTATCCATTAGTTACAATCATAATCAGCAACGGATACACAGTTGTAAGCACAAATGCATCTGCATTCCATATCGTTACATAGGTTGGCAGGCTATAACTTCCATAATATAGATTTGCCACCATATCCTTAAATACTGAATAACCCAGAATATTACCAATAAGCGCCGCAATCAGCGAGATCAGTACCGGCATGGTAATATAATGTACGAACAATTCCGACTTTGTATATCCGGATGCACGAAGTGTACCGATTACAGCAGCCTCCTTTGTGATTGTATGTTTGATCGTTACAGAAAATACAAATGCCATAATCACAATAATGATATATAATAGCACAACCATCATCTGACGGTCACCACCCATATCATCACCTGTAAACTGAATGGCTTGATTTGCATATCTCGGAAGATAATCTTCAATAGTCAGGCCGGAATGCATAGCCTGTTTTGCTAAGAATTCCAGAAAATCATCTGACCGTTTACTTTCCTCTTTCTCACCTTCCGGCTCTTCCTGATATCTCCACGCATATACATAATGCAGATTATTCTCAGACAAATTGCGGAATGTCTTCGGTGTCACACATGCCACACCAAATGCAACGGCATCAAACATTGTATCATTGTTATCTGAAAACAATGCACTGTAATCTGACAATGCGATCAGACCACTGATTATCATCTTTTGTTTTCCAATCGTAATCTCATCACCAACCTGCAAACCATTATTATCGGCAAACATACGATCAAGCCCAATTTCATTATCCTCTTTAGGCAACTTTCCTTTCATTAAACAGATCTGATTCACATCCGTCCGATTTTCATAAAAGCGGATTGTAACATTCTTTTCCCCATCAACCGTACTTTCTATATCTTTATAATACAATGGATAAATGGTCTTATCTCCGTTTTCTAACTTTTCAATCATAGAGGACTTTAATTCATCCTGCATTTCAAAATGACCATCTTCAATCTGATATTTCTCAAAGCTCTCATTGTAAGCCTGAATCATACTATCTCCGGCCACCAGAAAGCCCGACACCATACCAATGGTAAGTGTCATGAACAAAAAGATCACTACATATTTCCCAAATTCTCCAAATAATTCCCGAACCAGGCGTTTTCTTAACGGATTCTTCATACTGTCCACCGCCTTACCAATCTAATTCCATAGCCGGAATCTTCACATCATTATGGAAATCTTTCCGGATCTGGCCATCTCTTAACTTAATCACACGGTCTGCCATATTCTTGATCGCGTCATTATGCGTTACCATAATGACTGTGTTACCATATTTTTGATTTACGTCTTCGATCAATTTAAGAATCTCTTTCGAGGTATTATAGTCCAATGCTCCGGTCGGCTCATCACAAAGCAGAATATCCGGATTCTTGACAATCGCACGTCCAATAGAGGTTCGCTGCTGCTGTCCACCGGATAACTGATTCGGCAGCTTATGGCGATGTTCATATAAACCCAATGTCTTGAGCAGATCGTCAATATCTAATGGATTCTCACTTAAATATGCTCCAACCTCAATATTTTCTTTTACATTCAGATTAGGAATCAGATTATACATCTGAAATACATATCCTAAATGTTTTCTTCGATAACGAGTCAACACCTTCTCACTCATCTCTGCAGTCTTCTCTCCATTAATGGCAACATATCCACCGTCACAGGTATCAATACCTCCGATAATATTTAATAAAGTAGATTTTCCGGAACCGGATGGTCCTAATAAGACGCAGATTTCTCCTCGATCAACTCCGAAAGATACGCCACGCAATACCTCCGTCTTATTTTCTCCGCTTCCATAACTCTTTTTCAGATCCTGTATCTGTAAAAACATCGCTTCTTCCCCTTTCACATATGAATATTTGCTCATATGATAATTCATTAAAATAATATTGTCAATAGATAATTCAATCACTCTATCCCTGTTCTTTTGCAATCCTCTTTCTCTGATTACGATTTATATTACAAAAACGTTTGACCCCGGATGATAACAGATAGAATGCAACAACAACGAAAACTCCTATGATTACTTCATTTGTCATGATAAACACACCCTTTCCGGTTTAGTTAGTTCTAACTAACTCTCTATTATCATACTACGTCTGAGCAAAAAAAGATACCTGGTTATTGATAAACTCTATCAATAACCAGGTATCTTGCCCAGTTTTTAAATAGTTCTATAAAAGAGGCCGCATACTCTTAAGTCCAATAACAAGAGTAGATGTATTATGTAATAATGCCGACGTTGTTGGCTGCAATATCCCGCCTACTCCTAATAAGATCAAAGCTGTATTAAAACCAACAATAACCCGGTAGTTTTTATGAATTCGTTTTACCAAAGCATTACTTAATGCTTTCAGTGTTACAATCTCGTATAGATTATCTGCACCGATCGTCACATCCGCAATCTCTCTGGCAATCTCCGCTCCATCACTGATTGCAATTCCTACATCTGCTGCCGACAAAGCCGGAGAATCATTAATTCCATCCCCGATCATGATCACTTTATGTCCGGCTGCCTTTTCCTGTTCAACAAACCGCGCTTTATCTTCCGGTAAAACCTCAGAATAATATTGATTCACACCAACCTTTTTCGCAATCACTTTAGCGGTACGCTCACTATCTCCCGTCATCATAACCACATTGGTAATTCCAACCTTGCGCAAAGAATTTACTACTGCCGAAGCCTCTTCGCGTAATGGATCTTCCACACAGATTACAGCCGCTAACACACCATCAATCGCAAGATACAGATGAGAACATGCCGTTGGTAACGATTCAAATTTCTCCTGCATTCCTTCCGGTACTCTACAGTGTTCATCCTCTAATACAAAATGATAGCTGCCGATCACAACGCGTCGTTCATTGATCGTGCTGGATATACCATGTGCTACAATATACTCCACTTTGGAATGCATTTCTTCATGTTCTAACTGTCGTTCACAGGCAGCATCTACAACCGCTTTCGCCATAGAATGCGGAAAATGCTCTTCCAGACATGCTGCAATCCGCAATAATTCATCCGGTTCCTGTCCGTTAAATGATACAACATCCACAACCGTCGGCTGGGCTTTCGTCAAAGTTCCTGTCTTATCAAACACAATCGTATCTGCAGATGCCATTGCCTCCAGGAATTTACCGCCTTTTACCGTTATGTTATGTAAACTGGCTTCTCTAATTGCGGACAATACCGAAATCGGCATTGCCAGTTTCAAAGCACATGAGAAATCAACCATAAGTACAGACAAAGCTTTTGTCACATTTCTTGTGATCAGGTACGTTGCGGCTGTGCCTCCTAACATATAAGGAACCAGCCGATCCGCAATGTGTTCTGCCTTACTTTCCATAGAAGATTTCAATTTCTCTGATTCTTCAATCATTGACACAATCCGTTCAAACCGGCTCGAACCGCCCGTCTTCTTAACACGGATTGTAATCTCGCCTTCCTCCACAACAGTGCCTGCATAGACATATCCGTCACGCTCTTTGTGAACAGGAAGTGACTCACCGGTCAGAGAAGCCTGATTGATCATTGCTTCTCCCTCAGTAACTTCTCCGTCAAACGGAACTACATTACCCATATGGATCACTACTTCATCCAATGCTTTCACTTCATTTGCCGGAACCAGCACTTCTCTGCCATCTACTTTCAGCCATACCTTACTGACATTCAAAGACATACTTCTTGCCAGATCGTCCACAGACTTCTTGTGCGTCCAGTCTTCTAATATCTCGCCAATTCCTAACAGGAACATAACCGAGCCGGCAGTCTCCATATCGCCTCGAAGTAACGATACTGTAATCGCCGTTGCATCCAATACCGGGACTTCTAACTTACCTTTCAGCAATGTCTCCAATCCCATCTTAATATACTTTGCAGACCGAATTAACGTTATTCCGGTACGGATTGGCAATGGAACAAACAACTTACTTCCATATCGAAGTACTACTTTATTCACCAGTTTCTCTTTATACTGCTCATTCAATTCCCTTCCTGAGTTCTCTAAGAAACTTTCCGGAACTTCCGCATCTTCATAATGGAACTGCTGCAATTTTGTAATCAGTTCCTGCCGGTCACCCACATATGTGATCGTCATATCCTGTGTTCTGGGTTCTACCTTAACAGCCGTTACATACATCTGTGTAGAAAAATGATATTGAAGGGTATCGGCTTGTCGATAGGACATCCTTTTCTGTATAATATGAATTCGGATTCTTCCACGAATCTCATGTTTGATCACAAATTTCATAGCAATTCCTTCTTTATTCTTCTGTAGTTTCCTCTGTGCTTTCTTCTTCCTCTTCTGTGATATCCTCTAACTCAGCTTCCTTTGCAGCTCTATCCTCATTGATCTGCTGTGCTTCTGCATAGATATCCTCTGCATTTTCCTGAACTGTTGTTGCTGTCTTCATAACAAATTCCTTTGCACGCAGAACAGCTGCTGTACAATTGGTATATAACTTCTTTGCATCCTTACTCGAAAGAATCTTAATGCCTGCAGTACCAAATAATACACCTGCTGCAAATATTCCTGTCTTTTTTCCATCAATCTTTTTTAACTTATCTAACATAGTAAAAACCTCCTGTTGAAAAATTTGTTTACGAATTATATTACACCCAGCTTTTTCTATTTTCTAGTGCTTTTTTCTTTAATGATAATATTTATCAATAGCGGTCAAACAGACCATATATCACTTAATTACATATACACAAGATGCCCAAATGTCACCTCCTATTTTCGGGTGGGTAACATCCGGGCACCGATTTCACTGACAAACAGTGTGATACTCTATTCTATTATTCTGCACATTCACATGGCACAGCTACTACACTCTTCACTTTCTGACCATTTACATATCCGCAGGCTGTAAGCCCCGACTGTATAATCTGATGCCATTTTGTGGCAGACAACTCTAATATCGTATCATCATCTAACTCTACTTTACAGGCATTTTCCATGGTACAATCTCTCCCACAGGCAATCTTATACATGTTCTTTCTATTAATTGCGCCAATCTCTTCCAGCGTATTAATCATGCGGTATACCGTTGCAGAACCGATTCTTTTATCCAATTTGGACGCCTTGTAATAGATCTCTTTGCAGCAGGAACACTCCTCATCCAAAATGATATCCAAAAGCACCAGACGCTGTTTGGTAATACGGCATCCCCGTTCTCTCAATCGTTCAATGATGATCTCCTTTTGCATCTTTGTTCTCTGATACCCCTCAGAATCACATACTGTATTGTTTCTGTTTTGTGGCATTTGTTTACTCCTTTATTGTTTCCATTTCATGCATGCCTACTATTCTAATGGCATCCTTTACATTTTGAACAGTCACCGCCGCACTGAATCGATTTCCCATTTTTCTTATCTTTCACCATGCTGTGGATGATTGCTGCAATAATCAAAAGTAAAATAATTCCTACAATAACTGTTCCCATATTAGATACCTCCTATCGTATCCAGACATTTCATGTCTATCTACTATCTATTCTTTATCCTTATTCTGTCACAACTCTATTCGTAATCTTGCTTTCAACAGTCTTTGCCGGACGGAATAACATATAGAAGAAGAATACAATAATTACCATTGCAACAACAGTCCAGATACCAAATCCACACTCACCTGTGAACAAGCCTGCTATACGATATACAACCAAAGATACAAGATAAGCAAGACCACACTGATATCCGATTGCTGCCCAGAACCATTTTGTATTATTCATCTCTCTCTTAATCGCACCCATTGCTGCGAAACATGGTGCACAAAGTAAGTTGAAGATCATGAATGACATACCAACTGCTCCAACTGCTCCATTTGCTGCCTCGAATGCTGCACGCATATTATCATATACCGTACCGGCACCACCGATGCTGTAAAGA
>JBNMIW010000098.1:0-6968 GCA_050873485.1 Lachnospiraceae bacterium
AGTATCTGCTTTGTGATGAGTATCAGGATGTGAATTATAAGCAGAATGAGTTGTTGAAGATATTAAGTGGTCTATATGGGAATTTGTTTGTTGTTGGGGATGATGATCAGAATATCTATACCTGGAGAGGATCCGATCCGTCATTTATGATTGGTTTTGATGAAGATTTTGAGGATGTGCAGGATTATGCATTAACAGAGAATTTTCGGAGTACACCGCAGGTGGTTGGGGCGGCGGGATCGCTGATTAAGGCGAATCAGAACCGAATAGATAAGGTAATGATCAGCAACCGGGCTGATGGCGGCAAGCCGGTCTACAACTGCCCGAAGACGGAACGGCAGGAAGCAGAATGGATCGCGGATGTGATACTACAGGACAGAGAGAGGAATCTTCCGTATCGGGATCATGCAGTACTGGTTCGGGCGGCATCCCAGACGCGTTCACTTGAGGAAGCATTTATTAAGAAGAAGGTTCCGTATAAGATATTAAGCGGAGCGAAGTTTTATGAGAGTGAGGAGATCCGCACGGTACTTGCCTATCTGCGTCTGGTATATAATCTGAGGGATATGGATCTGACTTATACGATATCCAGACCAAGAAGAGGATTTGGTAAGAAATCAGTGGAGCAGTTGAAGCAGTATGCCGGAAAGCACGGAATCTCATTGTTTGAAGCTTTGGGACAATGTATTGAATCCGGTGAGATTAAGAAAGAATCGGTGATCACTTACTATCAGAATGTGAAGGAATTACATGAGACGTATCAGCAGTATTCCTGTACAGACATTGCCAATCGTTGTTTAGACATGGGACTGCGTGTGTCGCTTGAACAGGATATTGATCAGACCCGGTTAGATAATGTTTCGGAACTTGTCAGTATGATACATGCATTAGAAGAACAGAATCAGGAGATACTGCCATTAGAGGATCTGTTAAGTCATTTTGCATTATTTACGGCGCAGGATGATGATACGAAGCATGATGTAGTGCGGGTGATGACGATACATACTGCGAAGGGTCTGGAATTTGATACGGTATTTGTGCCGGGCTTAGTGGATGGACAGTTTCCAAGTTACCGTCTTAGAAATGAGGATGAATTAGAGGAAGAGCGCAGGTTATTGTATGTAGCGATGACGCGTGCCAAGAATATGCTTTACTTAAGTTCCTATGAGAATAAGGATACGGGATACCGTGCGAAGCAGTCCATTTTCCTAGGTGATATGGATCAGACACAGTTGGAATGCATCAATGGAAGCAGGATTGTGTCGGTCGGTGCAAGTGAACAGATGCTTCCCAAAGTAATGTTTGCAGAGGGTGACCGGGTGGTACACAAGGTATTTGGCGAGGGTACAGTCGTGACAGTGGATCGTCCGGCACAGACTTATGATATACAGTTTGATAAGCTGCGGGGAACGAGACGGATTATGTTCCGAGCGGAGCTGGAAGGGATAGATTAGGAGGAAAATGATGGATAGATTTATACTTCATTCGGAATTTGAACCAACCGGGGATCAGCCAAGAGCCATTCAGGAGTTGGTAGATGGATTTAAGAAGGGGAATCAGTTTGAAACCCTGCTTGGTGTAACCGGTTCCGGTAAGACATTTACCATGGCAAATGTTATTGCACAATTAAATAAACCGACATTGATCATTGCACATAATAAGACGTTAGCGGCACAGTTATACAGTGAATTTAAGGAGTTCTTTCCGGAAAATGCGGTCGAATATTTTGTATCGTACTACGACTACTATCAGCCGGAGGCATATGTGCCATCGACGGACACCTATATAGAGAAGGATTCTTCTATCAATGATGAGATTGATAAACTGCGTCATTCTGCGACAGCAGCATTGATCGAACGTAAGGATGTTATTGTCATTTCTTCGGTGTCCTGTATCTATGGTATTGGTTCGCCGGAAGATTATGAGAATATGATGTTGACATTGCGAACCGGGATGTCCTATGAATGGGAGCAGTTGATCACAGATCTGATTGATATTCAGTATGAACGGAACGAGATGGATTTCAAGCGGGGAACATTTCGTGTGCATGGCGATGTGTTGGAGATTCTTCCGGTATCTACGTTTGAGGATGCAATTCGTGTGGAGTTTTTTGGAGATGAGATTGACCGGATGGTGGAATTTGACCCGCTGACAGGTGAGGTCAAGCGTGGTATTAACTGTGCATTTATCTTTCCTGCATCTCATTATGTAGTGGCACAGGATAAGATTGAACGTGCGGTGAAGGAGATTGAAGCGGAATGTGATGCTCAGGTTGCCTATTTCAAAGAAAATGATAAGCTGTTAGAGGCACAACGAATCAGTGAGCGAACACATTTTGATATGGAGATGCTTAAGGAGACCGGATTCTGCTCCGGTATTGAGAATTATTCCAGACCGTTAGCAGGCTTGGAGCCGGGAGCAACACCGAATACATTACTGGAATTTTTCAAGGATGATTTTTTGATGATCATTGATGAGTCGCATATTACGGTACCACAGATCCGGGGTATGTATGCCGGAGACCGTTCGAGAAAACAGACATTAGTAGACTTTGGATTCCGGTTACCGTCGGCAATGGATAACCGTCCGCTACGATTTGATGAATTTGAGGACAAATTAGATCAGGTCATGTTTGTATCGGCAACGCCATCCGATTATGAGGCAGAGCATGAATTACTGCGGACGGAGCAGTTGATCCGGCCGACCGGATTGTTAGATCCATCCATTGAAGTCAAGCCGGTAGAAGGTCAGGTGGATGATCTGTTATCTGAAGTGAACAAAGAAGTAGATAAAGGAAATAAGGTGTTGGTGACAACCCTGACCAAACGAATGGCGGAAGATTTGACGGATTATCTGAGAGATCAGGGCGTGAAGGTAAAATATTTGCATTCGGATATTGATACGTTAGAGCGTACCGAGATTGTCAGAGATCTGCGGCTTGGTGTGTTTGACGTGCTGGTCGGTATTAACCTGTTGCGTGAGGGCTTGGATATTCCAGAGATTACGTTAGTTGCAATCTTAGATGCCGATAAGGAGGGCTTCCTGCGTTCCGAGACATCGCTGGTACAGACGATCGGACGTGCTGCCCGTAACAGTGAAGGTCGTGTTATTATGTATGCAGATACGATCACCGGTTCCATGAAAGCGGCGATTGATGAGACGAACCGACGTCGGCAGATACAGGATGCTTATAACAAAGAACATGGCATTACACCGACTACGATCAAGAAAGCGATCCGTGATCTGATCACAACGGGAACGGATGAGGATATCGATGCACTCAATGCACACCGCAATGAGAAGGATGTAGAATCCATGTCGAAGAAGGAGTTGCAGGCAGAGATTAAGAAGTACACGAAGAAGATGGAGACGGCTGCGGCAGAGCTTAACTTTGAGATGGCTGCGGAATATCGTGATCATCTGAAAGAGTTGAAGGTTACATTGCGGGATTATGATGCATAGGGTATAATGTGAGTGAAGGATTAAGGGAATCTGGCCGTAAGGCTTGATCATATATTTTCATAATAAGGAGAACGCTGTTTGAAGAAAAACAACACATTGGAGATTGTGGGCTGACCGGGAGGTTTGCTGACAATTCAAACAAACCTCCCGCAGTAATGCAGTTGTAGTTGACAATTTTCAGGAGGGTAAAAAATGAATAAAAACAACATTATTATACGTTTAGAACAGGCAAATGAATATCGCGAAGTAGAGAATCTCGTAAGAGAGAGTTTTTGGAATGTATATCGGCCGGGCTGTCTCGAACACTATGTGTTGCATCAGTTGCGAAAGGATGCCGCATTTGTAAAAGAGTTGGATTTTGTTATGCGGGAACGTGTGGCAGAAGAAGATCCGGTAACGCATGATGTTACATGGAAGGAAGGACATCTCATCGGACAGAATATGTTTATGCATGCAGTGATTCGGACAGATGACGGAAGAACCGTTCCGATTATGACAATGGGACCGATCTGCATCGCACAGGAATTGAAACGGAAAGGCTATGGCAAGATCTTGCTTGATTATTCTGTTGCCAAGGCGGCAGAACTTGGCTGCGGTGCGTTATGCTTTGAGGGGAACATTGATTTCTACGGGAAGAGCGGATTTACTTATGCAAGTGAATTCGGAATCCGTTATCATGGACTTCCGGAAGGAGAGGATGCATCCTTTTTCCTGTGCAAGGAGCTGATGCCGGGATATCTTGATGGTATTACGGGTGAGTATTCTGCACCGGAGGGATATTATGTGGACGAGAACGAAGCGGAAGCATTTGACCAGCAGTTTTATTATAAGGAGAGATTAAGGCTGCCGGGACAGTTGTTCTAAACAAAAGCAGGTACAGAACAAACATTCGATTTGTTCTGTACTTTTTTTGTGTGAAATGCTATAATTACGGTCAGAATAATAGATGAGCATGAATTATGCGATCATCGGAATTGTTAAGATAGCATATTGTAAGAAAGGATATACATCATGAAACAATATATTACGATCAAAGGTGCGAAAGAGCATAATTTGAAGAATATTGATATTAAGATACCGAGGAATGAACTGGTGGTGCTGACCGGACTATCCGGTTCCGGAAAATCATCCCTTGCATTTGATACCATTTATGCAGAGGGACAGAGAAGATATATGGAGTCGTTATCTTCTTATGCAAGACAGTTCTTGGGACAGGCAGAGAAACCGGATGTGGAGAAGATTGAAGGATTGTCACCGGCGATCTCTATTGATCAGAAGTCGACGAACCGGAATCCGCGATCTACCGTGGGAACGGTGACGGAGATCTATGATTATTTCCGTCTGTTATATGCGAGAATTGGTGTTCCGCATTGCCCACAGTGTGGCAAAGAGATCAAGAAACAGACCGTCGATCAGATGGTAGATACGATCATGGAACTGCCGGAGGGAACGAAGTTTCAGTTGTTGGCACCGGTTGTCCGCGGAAGAAAAGGACGTCATGAGAAGGTGCTTGCACAGGCGAAGCGAAGCGGCTATGTGCGTGTGATCGTAGACGGTTCCCTGTATGATCTGTCGGAGGAGATCACACTTGATAAGAATAAGAAGCATGATGTGTCGATCGTTGTAGACCGACTGGTTGTGAAGAAGGGAATTGAACGCCGGTTAAATGATTCCATCGAGGCGGTTATGAAGTTGGCAGAGGGCATTATGGTAGTCGATGTGATTGGTGGTCAGCCGCTTAACATGAGTTCCAGCTTTTCCTGCCCGGATTGTGGAATCAGTATTGATGAGATCGAGCCGAGAAGTTTTTCATTTAATAATCCGTTTGGTGCCTGTCCAACCTGTTTTGGACTTGGCTATAAGATGGAATTTGATGTGGATCTGATGATACCGGATCAGAGTATATCGATTGCAGATGGTGCGATTGCCGTACTTGGCTGGCAATCCTGCACGGATAAGAAGTCGTATACCCGTGCTATTCTGGATGCGTTGGCGAAGGAATATCATTTTGATCTGAACACACCATTTAATCAGTTGTCCGAGGAAGCAAGGAATGTAATTCTGCATGGAACCAACGGACATGAAGTGAAGGTGTATTATAAGGGGCAGCGTGGTGAAGGTATCTATGATGTGGCATTTGAGGGATTGATCCGTAATGTGCAGCGGCGTTATCGGGAAGCGGGATCAGATTCCATGAAGGAAGAGTATGAGAGCTTTATGACGATCACACCTTGTGATGACTGTGGAGGACAGCGCCTGAAGAGAGAGTCTCTTGCTGTGACGATTGCAGGTAAGAATATCTATGAGATCACGAAGATGTCAATTGATAAATTAGTAGAATTCCTGGACAACATGGAACTGACGGAACGGCAGCAGTTTATCGGTGGTGGAATCCTGAAGGAGATCAAGGCCAGACTGCATTTTCTTCTGGATGTGGGTCTTAACTATCTGGCATTATATCGTCCGACCGGAACGCTTTCCGGCGGTGAGGCACAGCGAATCCGTCTGGCAACACAGATTGGTTCCGGATTAGTTGGTGTGGCGTATATCTTAGATGAGCCGAGTATTGGTCTGCATCAACGGGATAATGATAAGTTGATCGCTACGTTGAAGCACTTGCGGGATCTGGGTAATACATTACTTGTGGTTGAACATGATGAAGATACGATGCTTGCGGCAGATCACATTGTGGATATCGGTCCGGGTGCAGGCGAGCTTGGCGGTGAGGTTGTTGCACAGGGAACAGCGGCACAGATCATGAAAAATAAGAAGTCGATTACAGGTGCGTATCTGTCCGGCAGAATTAAGATTCCGGTGCCAGCCGAGCGTAAACAGCCGACCGGATGGATCACGGTAAAAGGAGCCAGACAGAATAATCTGAAGAATATTGATGTACCATTTCCGTTAGGGGTTATGACCTGTGTAACCGGAGTGTCCGGTTCCGGTAAGAGTTCCCTGGTAAATGAGATTCTTTACAAGCATTTAGCGAAGGAACTGAATCGTGCCAGAGTAAAAGCAGGTGAACATGACGACATTGAGGGATTGGATCAGCTTGACAAAGTGATCAATATTGACCAGTCACCGATCGGAAGAACACCACGTTCGAATCCGGCAACTTACACGGGTGTATTTGATATGATCCGGGATCTCTTTGCAGGAACAAAGGATGCCAAGGCAAAAGGATATAAGAAGGGTAGATTTTCATTTAATATATCCGGTGGTCGTTGCGAAGCATGTAGGGGTGACGGTATTATCAAGATTGAAATGCATTTCCTACCGGATGTCTATGTGCCTTGTGAGGTATGTGGAGGTAAACGATATAACCGCGAGACATTGGAAGTAACATACAAAGGAAAGAATATTTATGATGTTCTGGATATGACTGTGGATGAAGCATGCGATTTCTTCGAGAATGTGCCATCCATCCTTCGTAAGATTGAGACGTTGAAGGAGGTAGGGCTTGGTTACATCCGATTGGGACAACCATCGACTACGCTTTCCGGTGG
>JBNMIW010000099.1:0-6948 GCA_050873485.1 Lachnospiraceae bacterium
ATATCCTTTGCCGGAAGCACAGTTAGACCGATTTTTATTCAAATTGTTAGTGGAATTTCCGAAGAAAGAAGAATTAAAAGAGATTATGGATCTGACTGTAACGAATCAGGAGACGGAATTGTCCGGAATATTAACCGGAGAGGATATTATCGCAATACGCAATACGATCCGGGAGATGCCGATTTCGGATGCGGTTATGGATTATGCGTTATCCATTGTAGTAGCAACGCATCCGGAGAGTGACGGTGCGATGGAGATATCAAAGAAATATATTGCAAATGGTGCCAGTCCGCGAGCAGCTCAGGCGATTGTGAAGACTGCCAAAGCAAGAGCATTTCTGGAGGGACGTTTTAATGTATCATTTGAAGATGTTGCGTTTGTTGCTTATCCGGCATTACGTCACCGTCTTGCACTGAATTTTGAAGCGGTTTCAGATGGAGTTTGGGCAGACGATGTGATCCGGCAGATCATAGATGGAATTAAAACGGTGTAATGGAGAATTATGATTCAATTTGAAAAAGAATTTTTTGATCAACTGCATACATTGAAGATGAACTTGCCAATGTATTTATCGACCGGAATGAACGGTGCACGCAAATCAAGTGCGAAAGGGTCTTCTGTGGAATTCTCAGATTATCGGGAGTATATTCCGGGAGATGATATACGACGGATCGATTGGAATGCATATGGAAGAACTGACAAACTGTATATCAAGCAGTTTATGGAGGAAAAAGAAGGACTCTTCCATATCTTTGTGGATACCAGTGCGTCCATGCAATTTGGAGAACCGTCTAAGGCAGAAAGAGCACTTCAGATTACGGCAGCACTTTCTTATCTGATCCTTGGCAATCTGGACCGCTTGTATATAAATGAAATGCGGGAGAATACGGTCGTCAGGGGGGAAGGTGTAACCGGGATGGCTGCATTTTCACATGTATTAGAGACATTAAGTAATATGCAATTTACCGGCAGCACAATGTTGAATAAGGCGGTGATGTCAAGACCGTTACAACCCGGTGGAGTTACCTTTTTGATCAGCGATTTTTTGGATAGGGAGGGAGTGGAAGAGGCTGTCAGGTATCTGGCTTATCGCAAACAGACTATATGTTTTGTTCAGATCCTTGCAAAAGAGGAACTGGATATTACATATGAGGGGACATGCAATCTTCAGGATATGGAAAGCGGAGATAAGGTGAAGATTACAATGTCTAAGGCAACGATACGTCAATACATGGATTCGCTTGCTGCATTACAGGAAGGACTCGGAAAGCTTGCAAGGCGGTATGGAGCATATTATATCAGTGTGCGTTCTGACACGCCATTTGTAGAGACAATGCTTGAAGGATTCCGCGGCATATTGTCAGGAAAACGATAACGTAGAAAGGAGTAATGTTATGACGGTTCAGAATATGTGGCCGCTTGCATTTTGCGTGCTGATTCCAATCATCATACTTTTATATATATTAAAACAAAGGGCGAAGGATCAAATGTTTTCGTCCATTTTGTTGTGGCAGGAAATATATAAAAACTTAGAGGCACGCACACCTTTCGAAAAATTAAGACACAATATATTAATGTATCTGCAGATCCTGTTATTGTTATTATTGTTGTTTGCATTAATGGCACCGGTGATCAAAAATGGAGGACATTCCACAGAGAATACAATTCTGGTAGTAGATACAAGCGCAAGTATGCAATATGAATATGAGAAAAATGTCAGCAGATTAGAACAGAGTAAGCGACTGGCATTGCAGCAGGCAGATGATATTAGTGATGGCAGTTTTGTTACGCTGGTCACATGTGCATCGCAGGCGAATGTTGTATATCAGGGAACGGACAAAACGACCTTGAAAAAGAGAATCCGGCAGATAGAGGAAACGATGGATGCAGGCACGCTTGATAATGCGGCAGGTCTTGTGCAATCGCTTGCCGGAACGATGGAGAATGTACAGGTGATCGGATATACTGATTCGACATTTGATCTGGATGAGTGGAAAAAAGGGAATGAGAAAGCAACATGGATCGTGGAGTCTGTATATTCCAAGGGAGAGAATTGCTCCATGGATTATGTAAACTATACGTTGCAGGAGAATGAGATCGAGGCTTTATGTAAAGTATCCAATGACGGAGATAAGGATGTTACACAGGATGTCAGTTTGTATGCAGGAGACCGGCTGTTGACGGTTTCGGAAGTTACAATTCCGGCAGGCGAAGAAAAGACAGTATATTTTGATAAACAGACATTGGATAGTGATCAGTCGTGTGAGCTGCGAGCAGAATTAAGCGAGTCGGACAGTCTGACCGCAGACAATACACAAAGTGTAATATGCAACGCATCAGGGGAAAAAAAGGTATTGTTGCTTTCAGAGGGAAATGTCTTTTTAGAAAAGGCGTTATCTTTAAATGATTCCGTTACGGTATACAAATCAGAGGATGTATCTATATTAAAACAGGATTCGGAACAGTATGACCTGTATGTGTTCGACGGTATCACGCTGCCGGATGATTTTTCATTGGAAGAGATACCGCAAAATGCAGGGGTCCTCTTTTTTCATATGAATGAACACGATATTTTGGACGATTATATGAAAGTGGAGGAGCAGATCAATGATACGGTTCTTTCTTTTCAAAAAAGTGATGTTACGGATTATGTGGAGGATGTTACTTTTGGAGTGACGGCTGCCAATATTTATGAATTGCCGGAGTGGGCAGTTCCTATATTGCAGACAACAGAGGGAAAGACGGCAGGTTATTATGGCAGAACAGATGGAAGAATGGTAGGAGTAATCGGGTTTGATATTCATGATACAGATCTTGCACTCAAGACGGAATTTCCTATCTTTATGTCACAGTTGACAGGGGAATTGTTAGGTGATAACGGACAGAAAATGGAGATTACCAATTTCCCGGTTGCTGAAGAGTCAAATGTTACCGCCGTTGAGGATGCGGTTGTGAAAGGAAGCCAACAGGAAAAGAAGATGGGCGGAAGGATGATCCGTAATTGGATTCTGGTGATCGAGATATTATTACTGATCGTGGAGTGGATCATATATGTGTTACAAGTGAATTCCTCTAAAAAGAAGCAATATCTTGTTGTCAGATCGTTATTAGTGCTTATGATCTTCCTGGCAATGGCGGGAATCTCCATACCGAAGCACATGAAAAAGACAGAGACAATATTTCTTGTAGATGTATCAGACAGTATGAAAGGAAATATAACGCAAATAGAGGATTATCTTAAGAAGACGATTGCTAAGATGCCGGACAAGAATGTGGCAGGAGTTGTAACCTTTGGAAAGGATATGGCGGTGGATCGGTTTCTTTCAGATAATACTTCATTTTCAACATTTACAACAGAACCGGTCACAACGGCAACCAATATTGAAAATGCAGTGACCAGTGCATGTTCTATGTTTGATGAGGGTGCCGGCAAACAGATTGTGTTAATTACGGATGGAAATGAGAATGAAGGCAATATGTCTATTGCTGCCAGTCTGGTAAAGGGAAAAGAGATAGAATTATCCGCAATCAATGTGGAGGACAGTATTGATTACAACCCGGAGGTATATATCGATGGATTGAATGCGCCCAAGGTGATTCATGCAGGTGATCATTATAATGTCACCGTTTCGGTACAGTCAAATGTGGAAACAGATGCGGTTCTTTCCTTGTATTCGGGCAGAGTTGCCAAGGGACAGCAGGATATTCATGTGACAAAAGGACAGAATCAGTTTGTATTTGATGATGTTGGAGAAGAAGGAACGATTGCACAATACAAAGCGGTTATTGAACCGGCAGAAGACACGATATCCGTAAATAATACCTATGTAACATATGCACAGATTGCCGCGAGACCGAGGATTCTCTTAGTAGAGGGAACATCAGGGGAGGCATCTGAATTTGAAAAGATCTTACAGGCAGCTAATGTTGATTATGATACAGTGACACCGGCCGGCGTTCCGAATTCTTTATCGGATCTGAATCAATACAAAGCAGTTATTACACTGAATGTATATTATGATGACCTGACGCCCGGGTTCGCCAAACTCTTACCTTCTTATATCAAGGATTATGCAGGAGGATATATCTGTATAGGTGGAGATAACAGTTATGCATTAGGTAATTATAAAGGAACAGAATTAGAGGAAGTTCTGCCAGTCAATATGGATCTGCAAGGTGAAAAGGAATTACCGAAAATGGCTATGGCCATGGTGATCGATCAGTCCGGAAGTATGACCAGCCCATCCACTGAGAATAGCCAGGTGACCGGACTAGACCTCGCGAAACAGGCGGCGATATCCGGCGTGTCCCAATTAAGAAGTACGGATGAGGTTGGAGTGCTGGCATTTGATGATAGCTATCATTGGATGGTACCAATACAAAATGCCGATGATATGGATCAGATAGAAGAGGGAATTGCATCAATCGGATATGGTGGAGGAACAAGTATTTATCCGGCTTTGGAAGAAGCTTATAAGGAGATTTCTAAGAGTGATGCCAAGATCAAACATATCATATTATTGACAGACGGACAGGATGAATACCGGCAGTATGATTCGTTACTGAAACAGATCAGCGATGCAGATATTACTGTGTCAACGGTAGCGGTTGGAGAAGAATCGGATCAGGCAATGCTTTCTAACATTGCAGATGTATGCGGAGGAAGATTCTATTATACGGATGTGAATAATTCTATTCCGAGAATCTTTGCACAGGAGGTGTATTTGTCAACAAATACATATCTGATCAATCAGGAATTTTATCCCGGTATTGTATCTGACAGTGATATATTGTCCGGTGTAACGGATGAGGGGTGCCCGGCATTGCTTGGATATGTTGCAGCTACTCCAAAGAATGCTGCGAATGTAATATTGGAGTCTGATCAGGGAGATCCGATTCTTACTACCTGGCAGTACGGATTGGGCAGAACTGTTGCATGGAACAGCGACGGAGATAATGTATGGACGGCGAATTATGCCAATTGGGACAATTATCCAACATTGTGGTCGAACATTATCCAGTATGTGATCGCTGATACAGAATTAGGTGACGATGCATTTGATATACGCAAAGACGGTAATACGGTGACACTTTCCTATACGACAAAAGAATATGATAAAGATACAACCGTTTCTGCGGTTATATCGGATGAAAATGGCAGCACAAAAGATATATCTTTTGAAGCGGTGAAACCGGGAACTTACGAGGCAACATTGGATGCTGGTGATGTTGGTATATATAGTATTAATCTTCGCAAAAACCAGGGAAATGATATTGTAAAATCATATAATACGGCATATGCGAATCAGTATTCGGTGGAGTATCAGTTTAGTGGTGATACTACTGCATTAGAAACTTTTGTAAGTCAGGCAGCGGGAAAAATGATCTCCATGGACGATTCTGTATGGAACAGGCAGAATAATACAGTAAGAGCGAGTGTTCCATTGACGGTACCATTACTGATCTTTTCCATTTTCTTCTTCCTGTTTGATATTATTATTCGAAGATGGGCAATTGATATTTATGGTTTTGTGAAAAAGGGATTTAAAAAGATCCATAAAAGGAAATGGTTTCAACGCAAGCTCTCATTAAAGGAGAAAGAAAAAAAGAATAAGCCTGTGAAAGAAAGAAAAACAAAGGAATCAGCAAAAAAGAAATTACAAGCGGAACAAAATGTTTCTTTGGATATGAACCAATTACTAGAAAAGAAAAGAGAGCGAAATTAAAAAAACTCTTGTGCATTCTATGAAAAAGGGTTACAATAAACTATATGCTTAGGAGAAAGCTATATAATGATAGGAATTACATGGGATAACATCCCGGAATGGGGGCAAAGAATTGAATCCGTTATATCACACAGTACGACAGGTGCTGCATGGAACAAGAGCCATTAGTCCGGAAGCAAAGTTTGTAGTGATCTGCTTTGGGGTAGCATTAGTTCATCTGCATTTTACAATTGCGTTTGCAATATGTGGCTATCCGGCACTTAGTATATATAATCTGGTTGTTACGCTGTTTTATTTATATCATTGTTTTGTGAGTCTTCGGAAAAAACAATATGTGTTTATTTATGTTTCCTCTGTAATAGAGATATTGTTTCATTCCAGTATGGTTTCCATATTACTTGGATGGGATTGGGGATTCATGTTTTATACAATTGCATTAGTTCCGGTTGCGTTTTATCTGTCGTATACATTGATCAGCAGGATCCGGAACATTGTAATTCCGGCATTGACATCCGTAGGGGTTACGATCTGTTATCTGGTGGTATTGATGGTCTGTAATCATATTTCACCTATTCTGGAGAACTCACATATCTATGGGGCAGAGAAATATTTCTATTATTTTAATACAATGGTCATGTTTGCAATGTTGTTTTTCTTCTCTATCTTGTTTGCGTTGGAGATCCGTTATATGCAAAAACGTATGGAGCAGGAGAATCTGGCATTGGAAGAACTGGCGATGTTTGATCCATTGACACATTTGTTGAATCGCAGAAGCATGAGTGACGCATTGCATCAGGCGGTAAATGAAGCTGTATCGGATAGAAGACCATTTTGTCTTATAATGGCAGATATCGATGACTTTAAGAAGATTAATGATACCTATGGTCATGATTGCGGAGATGAAGTACTGATTGCAATTGCCAATATTATATCTAATAATGTAAGAGAGAATGACCATGTATGCCGCTGGGGCGGTGAAGAGATATTGATTTTGTTGCAGGCAGACTTAGAGACGGCGAAGAGAGTGGCGGAACGTGTACGGGAAGAGATAGCAGGCCGTAAGAAGTGGTACAAGGGAAGTGATTTTGGTGTGACCATCACGCTTGGAATTTCAGAGTATCAGGACGGTTTGAATATTCGTTCATTAATTGATCTTGCTGACAAGAATTTATATATTGGTAAGAAAAATGGAAAGAACCAGGTAGTCGTATAGATTATCCGG
>JBNMIW010000100.1:0-6808 GCA_050873485.1 Lachnospiraceae bacterium
ATCAGATCTGCCCGCTCACAGGTTGCCAGATGATATTGGATAAATAGTGAAAATGTCTCTTCGTCCATTGCGTTTAATACCGGTCTCATATAATTAGCCGGTCCATCCGGTGATATGATCTGTATTCGCTCCAGTCCCGCTGCCTCATTTAATGCGTCAATATCCTCTATCCGCACATAGTCATACAGATCCTTCGCCTCTGCACTCGAATGAAAATCTTCCGTCAGGCGGTCTTCCTGTAAACACTCCCGAATGTGTCCTTCTTTGAATGCATAGGTCAGCACACAATATTCATTCATACAATATGCCACCAAAATGATTCCATTCGGTTTGGTTACCCTTTTTGCCTCTGCAAGTGCCCGCAGTTTATCTTCCTTCGTATATAAATGATACATTGGACCAAGCAATAGCGTCATGTCAAAACTTTCATCCGCAAAACGCTTTAAATTCAATGCATTGCCTTGATATGCCTTCACGCTGCTGTTTTTGGATTTCAGGATGCCAAGATTATATTTTACCAGTTCAACCGCTGTCACATCATAGCCTTCCTGTGCCAATGCAACACTGTATCTTCCTGTTCCCGCTCCGATATCCAAAATAGCTGCCTGCGGCATGTCTTTCAGATATTTGTGAATATATTGCATTGTTGTAATATATTCTACCTGTCCATGCCTGCTCGACAGCCGTTTCTCTTCATTAAACTTATTGTAATATTGTTCCAGCTCGGTCATCTGTTTTGCCATGTTCCGTCACAATGTCCTTCCTATCTTCTACTGTGATATTTTCCTGCAATCACAAATCATTTTCCAAGCACTAACTATATCATATTTTGTAGAATTTATCTAGAGATAACCGGAAATCCAATACGAATTATAAAGCTCTCTCCCACCTTCGATTCGATATCTATACATAGGGACAGATCCTTTGCCATCTGTGCGACAAGATATAACCCCATTCCTGTCGCCTTCGCCTGCCCCATTACGGTCTTTCCTGTAAATCCTTTATCAAACAAAAACGGAAGCTCAGTCTTCTCCGCACCAAGTCCATTGTCCTTAATCTGCAACCAGATCATATTATCTTCCACACTGCTCGTCATCTCAATGTAGGAAGTTTCTTTCCCTGCATCCCTGTACTTACATGCATTGTTAAGAATCTGTCCCACCATAAAATGCAGACCCTTACGGTCTGTCAACACCCGTTCTGCTCCAACCTGCAACCTCCATTCAATTTTCTCCTCATCTGCATATTCGGCATACTCTTCTGCCACATCCCGGCATACTTCCTCAAGTGATACCATTTCCATAACATAATCCTTGTGTACCGCTTTCAGTCTTGCATAATATAATATCTGTGTCACATAATCCTGCATCTTGCGGTTCGCATAATTCATTTTCTCATATACCGGTGCAGACATATCTTCCCTGCGGTTCTCCAATACCAATGTCATTAAAGAAAGCGGAATCTTAACTTCATGCGCCCAGGCTTCTATATAATCCTCATATTCTTTCTGTTCCTGCATTGACTGTTTTTGCTGCTGTTCCAATTCCAGAATCCGGTCATATGCTAATTCATAGACTCTGCGTTGATCCTCTGGCATCTGTTGCCAATACAGCACGTCCTCCGCAGCAGTATCCGGGCAATCCAACAAATTGGAAAATATCTCCCACAACCGCTGTTGCTGTCGTTTTTCCTTCCGGATACTAAGCACTGTTCCCAGTACAAATAATAAAATGGAAAGTCCTAAAAACAACAGAAACAATACTTCAAATGATCTTGCATCCATTAACCACAAAAAGCCGCCGGTAAATAGATCCATTACCAGCAGCACAATTAAAAATACCTCATATTCCCGACACCATTTCCACCAATTCTTCACACGATCACCACTCTATCTGATATCCCCGGCCTCGAACCGTCACGATCCGGCTCTCAACCGATAACTTTGTCAACGTCTTACGCAATCTCGTCATCGCTACTTGCAGGGCATTCTCGTCAATATATTCTTCTGTCCCCCATAATGCCTGAAATAATTGCTGTTTGCTCACAAGACTGCCCGGATGCAGTAATAACTGTTCTAAGATTGTTGCCTCCTGTTCCGTCAACCGAACTACTTCCTCTCCCACATATAAAGTATCGGTCTGGCGGTCTAAGGAAAGACCGCCACCTTCTAACCGATTCTGTTGCTGATCGATTCGTTTCTCCAGATTGCGGATTCTTGCAAGCAATCGATCTCCATGACACGGCTTGGTCAGGAATTCATCCGCTCCAATCTCCAATGCCTGCAATTCGTCCTTCAACTGATCTCTTGATGTCAGCACAAGTACACTAACAGAAGACTTTGTTTTCAATTCCTTACACACTGCATATCCATTCTTCCCCGGCAGATTCAGATCCAGCAAAACCAGATCCGGTGCCTGAGCTTGAATCTCTTCCACCGTTTTAGAAAAATCCGTCACCACACTTACCTCATACCCCGCCTTCTCTAACCGATACTGCAATTCTTCTCTCATGAAATTATCATCTTCTATTACTGTAATCCGTCTCATTGTATTCTTCCTAACAATCTTCTCTTACAACATCCATCATTTGATTAATATTCTGTCGGCTTAGCTTCACTACCTGCCGCATATAGATACATTCTACCACAACCAATACCAAAATGACAGCTCCTGCAATTCCCATCAGCCATCCTGTTTTCCCTATCAATATACTTGGCAGCATGGTCCTCAACAGGACACTGGTGCCTACTATACTGCTTATCACAGCAAGCCCGATCGGCATTGCAAAATACCAGCGGATCTGGGATCTGGCTGACCGGCACAAATGCTCATACTGACTGCCCAGCCGGATCAATGTACGGTAACGGCTCCGTGTCCGTTTTTCCTGCATTAAAAATTGCAGGCTGATCACTGTATTTGCGATCAACAAGAAGATAAATGCAAAATAGATTGTCAGATAACTTGCCGCAACAATATAAAATACCTGTCTACCGATATTCTGCAGATAATTCTCGTAATCAATTCCCTTTGTATCGAATAGCGTATTGCCAATCCGTATTGCCTGCATTAACCCATTTTTCTCGATCAGATCCTTACATAGATATGCATTCCAATAGGTTGTCTCATTCTTCTTATCTGCATATTGTTCATACAATGTATCCGGCACAACCCATCCATAACCAACCGTAATACTGTGGTCTACCACAATATCATCCGAACAGATCGTATCTATGAATTCGTATTGGGTTCCATTGATTGTAACATATGGTTTCTGTGCCACAATCTTCTGATATACGGCTGACACATCATCCTGTATGAATTCCGGATCTGTATATAATGCAATCTGATCGTCCCGTAAAGATAACATTTCCTTTCCTTTTGCCTGCTGCAATGCATTCCAGTCAGATAACCGGATCATGTATGGTTCTGACAGATAACCCGATCCATCCGTAAATATTCCATAATAAAAGGAAGTATTTTCAAAGTCTGCCCAGTCCTTCTCACTTAAGTTCTTTGCACATTCCTGTAGATTGGTTCCATCATATTCCACCGTCTTGCGCCCCTCATCCGATGAATAACGGTTGATCGGCAGAATACTTGCCGTCACCGGAACCCACTTTTCGATCACATCTGTAACCGATGCATCTTCCCGCAAGTCAAGAATCTCCTGTGCTGTCTCCTCGTCATAAGCAACAAATGTATAATCCATCCCGTGTTCATACTGATGTGCCTGCGATACAGATACCGAAATTCCATACGCCATACATACAATTGCCATCAATACCAACAAAGATGCAATTGTGAGCGGCATACATTTTCCGAATACATTTTCCTGAAGCTGCCGGAACGTAAATGTATGTAATACCGGCTTCTTTCTGCGCTTTACGAGTATCACCCGCACCAGAAGACAGACTCCTTTTAATGCCCAATATGTACCAAATATGCCTAAAATGATAACGAACAGTAGCCATTTCAACTGATAAAATATAATCTTCTGCGTCAGAACAATTATATAAGCTGCAATCAGACAACCACATCCGATCACAATTCCAAACATTTCTCTGACCCATTTCACATCTTTATAGTTCTCTTCTACCTGCTCCCGCATCAAAACACCCGGTTCTTTTCTGACAATCTTTGCACTCAAGATCAGATTCGCCACTAGTTTGATTGCAAAGAATCCAATTGCTGTTGCCCCAACTGCTGTTAACGAAAGCGAAAAATGATGTCCGATAATTCCCATTCCGACCAGTTTTGCTGTGATCAGACTGATACACTCGGATAATACAATGGCAATCGGCAGTCCGCATAGCAATGACACAGCACTCGTATAGAGATCCTCTGCCATCAACATGCCGAACAATCTTCTCCTTGGAACACCTAACATCATCAACATGCCAAACTCATGATTGCGTCGCTGTAATTGATACCGCTGTGCAAAATATACCATGAAAAAGATCATAAACAGAGAGATTCCATACACTCCCTTGATCAAAAGAAACAACCGGCTGACTGCGTCACTTTCCATTTCCTTTAAAAATACCATGATATCCTGTTTCTCCAAAGAGAGGATCACATAAAAAGCAACGATCACTACCACAAGAGACAAGAAATAAATGCCATTCTCTTTGTAGCTGTCTTTTCCATTTTTCCGAACTAATTTAGAAAACATATGCACTGCCTCCTCCCATCTGTGCCTGCACATTCAGAATCCGTTCATAGAAAGCTTCATTTGATTCCTCAGTTCTTCTCAGTTCATGAAAGATATTGCCATCCTGAATGAACAAAATTCTGGAACAGAAGCTTGCCGCATTTGGGTCATGCGTTACCATCAGGATTGTTGTCTGTTTCTCCTGATTGAGCGTATACAGCATTTGCATCAGATTTCTGGCATTTTTAGAATCCAACGCTCCGGTCGGTTCATCTGCTAACACAATCTCCGGATTCAGTATCAACGCCCTGGCTGCTGCCACACGCTGTTTCTGTCCTCCGGACATCTGTGCAGGGAACTTATCTAACACCTCGCTGATCTCTAAGTATCCAGCCAGTTCATCCACTCTGTCCTTCCAATCCTGTTCCTTTTCATTGTGTATGGATACCGGCAATAGAATATTTTCTCTCGCCGTCATATTCTCTAATAATTCAAAATTCTGAAACAGATATCCGATCTTACTACCCCGGTAATCCGCCAGTGCTGATCCTTTCAGCTTCAATATATTCGTATCTCGTAATAAAACTTCTCCACTCGTCGGACGAATCATGGTGGCAATACAATTCAGTAATGTAGTCTTACCCGAACCGCTGCTTCCCATAATCCCCAAAAACTCTCCTTCTAACACCGAACAGCTTAATCTGTCCAATGCCACCGTCTTTCCTTCATTCTTGCCATATTCCTTATATAAATCGTGAATCTCTAATAATTTCTCCTTCATATCAAGACCTCCTTACCTCTGTCCGTTTCCTTTTCTATCACTCGTTGTATCATACCCGGTATTTCTTACAGATATTAGTATAGCGGAAAATGCCACAAAAGAACACTTACAGATCATGTAAGGTTTCTTTCCTGCCATCCTGTCAACGTAATCTCACGTTAAGTCCTTGTAAAATATTGCTAAAAATGATATACTATTTTGTGCAAAATAATTTATTGGGAGGCTCGTTTGTATGATGAAAATTGAAGATTTTTGCAATATGGAGAAGTTCGAAAACATTATGAAGAACTGGGCAACCAGTACCGGACTTGCAACCGTAGCTGTGGGGGCTGACGGTAACTATATCAGTGAATGTTATAATTTCACAGAATTCTGTATTGACTTAACCCGCGGCAGTGCTGAGGGCTGTCGGCGATGCGAGAAATGTGATCAGGAAGGAACCGGTGTATATTCCTGTCACGCTGGATTAGTGGACTTCGGTATTCCGATCACCTTAGATGATGGTACTGTACTTGGCAGTGTCATCGGCGGTCAGGTTCTTCCGGAAAACCCGGATGACGAAGCATTCCGCAAAACAGCCGAAGAATTAGGAATTGATCCCGATCGATATATCGCTGCTCTACATAAAGTCAATGTCAAAAGCCGTGAAGAGATTGAAGCATCTGCAACACTACTCGGTGATGTAATCAATATGTATGTCCGCGATTGCTATATGACGATGATCAATAACCGTTTATTAGACAAATTACAAACCGGAATTCAGGAAGCCGTACAGTACATTGACGAAGCAAATGACAACACAAATAAGATTGAGCATTTTAGCAGCCGCCAGCGTATCTTATCCCTGAACGCTTCCATCGAGGCAGCCAGAGCCGGAGAAGCCGGACGCGGATTCGCCGTTGTTGCATCCGAAGTGCAGAAATTAGCAGATGGCATGTCTGCTACCAGTACACAGATCTCATCCGTACTTGGAAAATTGTCTGCAATTATTCATGAACTGAATGAATAGGTTTCATAAAATATAGAATACCGCCTGATATCATGTTGTTTAACGTGCGTACCAGACGGTATTTTACTATGTTATGTCATCAGTCATCCAGTGTTTCAATTACCTTTTCCACATCTTCTACGTCCATATTCATTTCTTCTGCAATCTGTTCCGCTGTATAGTTCATTTTCTGATAATAAACCTTGATTGCACCTTTGCGTTCACTAACTTCCTTCATCTCTCTTACTGCCTGACACATATCGATCACCTCATCTTCTTCTAATTCCTTCTCTGACATATCCAATGTACAGAATTCATTCAATACTGCTGCCGCAGACGACGGCATATTCGCTAACACATCTTCATGTTGATCCACATATTCCTGAAAA
>JBNMIW010000101.1:0-6795 GCA_050873485.1 Lachnospiraceae bacterium
ATTACAGAGATCGGTAATGGACTTACTCGTCCAATGATCGGTATGCATTTCTTCAATCCTGCTGATCGTATGAAGTTAGTTGAGGTTATCGCTGGTGTGAATACTCCTCAGGAGACAGTTGATACAATCGTTAAGATTTCAGAAGAGATCGGTAAGACACCTGTTCAGGTTAATGAAGCTGCAGGCTTTGTTGTTAACCGTATCTTAGTTCCGATGATCAATGAAGCAGCATTTATCAAGATGGAGGGTGTATCTGATATCGCTGGTATTGACTCTGCTATGAAGCTTGGTGCTAATCATCCAATGGGACCTCTTGAGTTAGGTGATTTCATTGGTCTTGATATTTGTCTTGCAATCATGGATGTTCTTTACGCTGAGACAGGAGACAGCAAGTATCGTGCTTGTCCATTGCTTCGTAAGATGGTTCGTGGTGGCAACCTTGGTGTTAAGAGTGGTAAGGGATTCTATGTATATAATGCTGATCGCACTAAGACACCTGTTGATGCTCAGTAATAATGGGCATAAGAATGTAATAGGAGGATAATTACAAATGGATTTCACATTAAGTAAGAAACATGAAATGGCACAAACTCTTTTCAAAGAATTTGCTGAGAAAGAAGTTAAGCCACTTGCTCAGGAAATTGATGAAGAGCATAGATTTCCAAGAGAGACAGTTGAAAAGATGGCAAAGGCAGGCTTTTTAGGAATTCCTGTTCCTAAGGAGTTTGGTGGTCAGGGTTGTGATCCTTTAACATATGTTATGTGTGTAGAGGAACTTTCAAAAGTTTGTGGTACTACAGGTGTTATCGTATCTGCTCATACATCATTATGTATGGATCCGATTCAGACATTTGGTACTCCGGCTCAGAAGGAGAAATATTTACCTGACTTAGCTTCCGGTAAGAAGTTAGGTGCTTTTGGTCTGACAGAGCCAGGTGCCGGTACAGATGCACAGGGTCAGCAGACTAAGGCTGTATTAGATGGCGACGAGTGGGTATTAAACGGTTCTAAGTGCTTCATTACTAACGGTAAGGAAGCTGATGTATATATCATCATTGCCGTTACAGGTAAGGTTGAGAAGCGTGGACGTATGCAGAAAGAGATTTCAGCATTTATCGTAGAGAAAGATACTCCGGGATTCACATTTGGTACAAAAGAGAATAAGATGGGTATCTGCGGTTCTTCTACTTACGAGTTGATCTTCACAGATTGCCGTATTCCCAAGGAGAACTTATTAGGTGCTAAGGGTAAGGGATTTGGTATCGCTATGCATACATTGGATGGTGGTCGTATCGGAATCGCTGCTCAGGCACTTGGTATTGCAGAGGGCGCTTTAGAGACAACAATCAACTATGTAAAGGAAAGAAAGCAGTTTGGTCGTTCTATTGCTCAGTTCCAGAATACACAGTTCCAGTTAGCAGATATGGCTACTAAGGTAGAAGCTGCTAAGATGTTAGTATACAAGGCTGCTATGAAGAAGGGTGAGTACCAGTCAGGTAAGAAGGTATCTTACTCAGTAGAGGCTGCTATGGCTAAGTTATACGCAGCAGAAGTTGCAATGGAAGTTACAACGAAGGCAGTTCAGTTGCATGGTGGTTATGGTTATATTAAAGAGTACGACGTTGAGCGTATGATGCGTGATGCTAAGATCACAGAGATCTACGAAGGAACCTCAGAAGTTCAGCGTATGGTTATCTCTGCAAATATCTTAAACTAGGAGGTAATTAACGTGAAAGTTGTTGTTTGTGTAAAACAGGTACCTGATACAAAGGGTGGAGTTAAACTTAATCCGGATGGAACATTGGATAGAGGCGCAATGCTTACTATCATGAATCCAGATGACAAGGCAGGATTAGAGGCTGCTCTTGCAATCAAGGATCAGAACGAAGATGTAGAAGTTACAGTTGTAACAATGGGTCTTCCAAAGGCAGAAGAAGTTCTTCGTGAGGCTATGGCTATGGGCGCTGACAAGGGCGTTCTTGTAACAGATAGAGTATTAGGTGGTGCAGATACTTGGGCTACATCTACTACACTTGCCGGTGCATTAAGAAATATTGATTATGATTTGATCATTACAGGTCGTCAGGCTATCGATGGTGATACTGCTCAGGTAGGACCACAGATCGCTGAGCATTTAGGACTTCCTGTTATCTCTTATGCACAGGATATCAAGGTAGAAGGTAACAGTGTTGTTGTTAAGCGTCAGTATGATGATGGATATCATATGGTTAAGGCTCAGATGCCTTGCTTGATCACAGCATTAGCTGAGTTAAATGAGCCTCGTTACATGACTCCAGGTGGAATCTTTGATGCATATGATGCAGAGATTACTACATGGGGAAGAGCAGATCTTAAGGATGTTGAAGATTCTAACTTAGGTTTGAATGGTTCTCCTACAAAGATCGCTAAGGCTTCCGACAAGGTTCGTAAGGGTGCTGGTGAGAAGGTTACACCAGATTCTCCAGAAGATGCAGCTAAGTTAATCGTTGACAAGTTATTGTCAAAGCACATTATCTAATAAAGAGGTGAATAAAATGGGAGCAATGAGCGCAGAACAATTAGAGCAGTACAAGGGCGTATTTGTCTTTGCACAGCAGGTAGATAACGAATTAAGCGGTATTTCTTTCGAGTTGATCGGTGAAGGAAAGAGACTTGCTGAGAAGTTAAATGAAAAAGTAACAGCAGTATTAGTTGGTTCTGATGTTGCTGGTCTTGTAGATGAGTTAGCAGAGTATGGTGCTGATCGTGTCATCGTTGTAGATGATCCAGAGTTAAAGAACTACAGAACAGAGCCATATGCACATGCACTTGCATCTGTAATCAATGAGTATAAGCCGGAGATCATGTTAGTTGGTGCAACAGCAATCGGTCGTGACTTAGGTCCTACTGTATCAGCCAGAGTTGCTACAGGTCTTACAGCTGACTGTACATTACTTGAGATTGGTGATTTCCCAATCAACCCAATTCCGGGTAAAGAGCAGAAGCACAACCAGTTATTAATGACTCGTCCGGCATTCGGTGGTAACACAATCGCTACAATCGCATGTCCTGATAACCGTCCACAGATGGCTACAGTACGTCCGGGTGTTATGCAGAAGCTTGACAAGGTAGCTGGTGCTAAGGCTGAGGTTATTAACTATAATCCAGGATTTACTCCAAACAATAAGTATGTTGAGATTCTTGAGGTTGTTAAGGCTGTATCTGACGTAAAGGATATCATGGATGCTAAGATCTTAGTATCTGGTGGTCGTGGAGTTGGAAGCAAAGAGAACTTCAAGTTATTAGATGACTTGGCAGAAGTTCTTGGTGCAACAGTAAGCTGTTCTCGTGCAGTAACAGATGCCGGTTGGTTACCAAGAGATCTTCAGGTAGGACAGACTGGTAAGACTGTTCGTCCACAGGTATGTTTTGCAATCGGTATTTCAGGTGCTATTCAGCATGTAGCTGGTATGGAAGAGTCAGATCTTATCATTGCAATCAACAAAGATCCGGATGCTCCAATCTTTGATGTAGCAGATTACGGTATCGTTGGTGATTTGAACAAGATCGTTCCACAGCTTACAGAAGCTATTAAGGCACAGATTGCGAACAAATAATTATAGTGAATAAGAGGTAAGATGGTAACATCTGCTTCGAGATACTGGTATGGGGATTCACAATAAGAATAACATGTGAATCCCCGTATTTACGTTTGTATTAGATGAGTGAATTTTCGTATCTAAACTACGGAAATGCTTAGAATTAGAAGGAGAATTACAATGGATAAGTTTTTTAAGATTTCTGAACGTGGATCTGACGTCAGAACAGAGATTATGGGTGGTCTTACCACATTTTTTGCTATGGCTTATATCGTATTTGTTAATCCGAATCAGGTAGCTGGTGAGGGAGCAAATGGTTGGTTGGCAGGTGCGGCTGCTGAAGCAGGTATGGATGTATCTGCACAGCTTGGTCAGATCTGGAACTCTGTATTTATCGCATCTATCATTGGTGCAATTATCGGTACTTTATTGATGGCATTTGTTGCTAAGATGCCATTTGCCCAGGCTTGTGGAATGGGATTAAATGCATTCTTCTGTTCAAGCTTTATCTCAGCATCCGTATTTGGTGGTGTGAATGTAATTGAAGGATATCATGCAGGTATGGTAATCATCTTCATTTCCGGTCTCGTATTCCTGCTTCTTTCCGTAACGGGAGCAAGAGAGTACATCGCGAAAGCATTGCCGGATTGTTTGAAAAAAGCAATTCCTGCAGGTATTGGTCTTTTCATCGCTATGATCGGTTTGAAGAATGCTGGATTGATTCAGGCAAACCAGTATACATTTGTTCAATTTGTTGATATTCATGGTGCAATCACAGATGCAAATGCCAATGGAACGGATTGGAGATTAGCTGTAGTTCCTTCATTGGTTGCATTTGTTGGTTTGTTATTAATTGCTATTTTTGAGCATTATCATGTAAAAGGTAGTGTAATCCTTTCTATCCTCATTTGTAGTGTATTATACTATGTATGTATGACAGAGGTTCCTAACTTTGACTTGAGCGCAATTGGACAGACATTCAAGGATTTCGGTGAAGTTGGTATTGTTGGTATCTTTGATGGTCAGGCATGGAGTGATGCGTTTGTAAACGCTCCGGTTGGTGGTGTGTTCAATGCGATTATGTTGATCATCACATTCTGCTTGGTAGATATGTTTGATACGATCGGAACATTATATGGTACTGCATCTCAGGCTGGTATGTTAGATGAGAATGGTGATCCGATTGATGTCAATAAGTCTATGATGTGTGATTCAATTGCAACCGTTGCCGGTGCTGTATTAGGTACTTCAACCGTTACTACATTTGTTGAGTCATCATCCGGTGTTGCTGCTGGTGCAAGAACAGGTCTTGCCAGTGTAGTTACAGCAATCTGTTTCGCATTGTGCTTATTCTTAAGTCCACTTGCAAGTATTATCCCAAGTGCAGCTACTGCTCCGGCATTGATCTATGTTGGTGTATTGATGATGAAGAGCTTCGCTAAGGTTAATATGGATGATATCACATCTGCTGTTCCGGCTTTCTTAGCACTTATTATGATGCCACTTACTTACTCTATTGCAAATGGTATCGGTATTGGAGCAATCGCATATGTTGTTCTTTCTGCTGTAACCGGTAAATATCAGAAGAAGGATATCATTATTACAATTATTGCATTATTATTCATGTTAAAGTTTGTATTTGTAACGATGTAGTTGCGTTGAGACAATATGAATCTTTCAGTTTGTGAATGTAAAATGAGATCGTAAGATATTGATTTACGATTATGCGCCACCTATATGCTGTATGATAATTCAGACAGTATATAGGTGGTTGTTTTATATAATAAATCTAATTATGAGGAGAAGAAAAAGGGATGGATCGGGCGGGCAGTGATAGCGAAAATGCAAGAAACTTCGAAGTTAAATGAAAGTATAATATTAGTCAGTAATAGGTTTTTGGTGCATATGAATCTTTTGCGTTGCGTAGAATGATAGTGAATGTAGTGGGATTAGGTGAAATGAAGATTCATATAGTTAGACAAGGAGATACGTTACAATCTATTGCGGAACAGTTTCATGTATCTGTGAGCCGGTTAGCATTTGATAATGAGATACAAAGGCAGGAATTGGTGGTTGGGCAGGCGTTACTTATATTAGAGCCGGAACAGATCTATACGATAGAAGAAGGGGATTCATTAGCTGGTATTGCGGAGCAATTCGGACAGACGGTAATTCATTTAGTGCGTAATAATCCCTATCTGCTAAATGAGACCTTTCTGCTGCCGGGACGACAGATTGTGATTACCTATAAAGATACGGAAAATCGGGACATTGATGTGTTTGGATATGCATATTCATTTATTAAAGAAGCGGTATTGGAAGAAACATTGCTGTATATTGATGAATTGCTGCCATTTTCTTATGGATACAATGAGGATGGAAGTCTAATCGCAATGAATGATGACCGTCTGTTAAGTGAGGCAAATCGGTTTGGCAGGCGAAAGAGAATGGTAATTACACCGTTAGACCGTAATGAACGATTTAACAATCAGTTGGTAGTGCGTTTGTTAGAAAGTAGTGTGGTTCAGGATACGCTGCTTGCCAATATTGTTAATGTTATAAGAGAGAAAGGGTATCAGGCATTAGATATTGATTTTGAGTTTATTCCGGCACCTTACCGTGATGCATATGTTGCATTTATACAGAAAGCAGCGAATCTGCTTCATGATAGTGGCTACGAGGTGAGTGTTGCAGTGCCTCCCAAGATTGCAGATGACCAGCCGGGATTATTATATGAGGGCATCGATTATGAAGGGATTGGAAGAGTGGCAGATACGGTGTTTCTTATGACATACGAATGGGGTTATAAATATGGTCCTCCGATGGGTGTTGCACCGATTCCGAGTGTGCGGAGAGTATTAGATTATGCGGTATCGGTAATACCGAATGATAAGATATATATGGGGATTCCGAATTACGCATATGATTGGCCATTACCCTTTGAACGAAATGTAACGGAAGCTGAAACAATTGGCAATGTGGAAGCTGTTCGCAGAGCCTATCAGTATCGGACAGAGATCTTATATGATGAAACAGCGATGGCTCCGTATTATTACTATACAAAAGAAGGAATACAGCATGTCGTTTGGTTTGAGGATGTCAGGAGCATCCGGGAAAAATATAATCTGATCGCAGAATATGGATTGCGCGGTGCAGGATATTGGAATTTGATGAGAGAATTCAGACAAAACTGGTTATATGTTGCACAGATCACAAC
>JBNMIW010000102.1:0-6772 GCA_050873485.1 Lachnospiraceae bacterium
ATATATTCCTGATAATAATGGCTCACTGTAACATAACCACACATAACCGCCACAAATAATATAATAAATAATATCGTATATATGATCGCTATGCCCCTTGAAATCAACCAATTGCTATTATCCTGTCGTATCTGATACATCGAGTTAAATCCATCCATCAAAGCTGCAATTCCCTTTGACGCAGACCAGAGCATTGTAATCGCAGATAAAGAAATGACCGTCTTACCTGCCCGTGCATACAGATCTGCAATAATATCCGATACATAGCCAACCAGATCATCCGGAATGATCTGCATCATCAAATTCAATACATCCTGTTGTGTAAACGGCAGATATGTCGTAACTGCCAGAATCAAAGAAATAATCGGTACAATCGACAACAATATAAAGAATGCTGCCTGTGCCGCACATGCCGCTGTATAATTATCACTTATCTTTACACCAAATTTGTATATAAATTGAAAAAGAAGTTTAATCCTTTCCCTTTTTCCTTTCTTGCCGGAATTTTTCATAAATACTCTCCCATTTATTTCCCCATCATCTCATACATGTCTTTCAATTCCACAGACGTATAATAATGCAGAATAATATCACTTGCCGTATATCCTAATTTTGCCATATCATTTGCACCATTCTGACTCATTCCAACTCCATGTCCAAAGCCGCCACCCTTAATTGAAAATCCATTCTTCTCATCAATATAGAAATATGCGCTCGGTAATGTCGTCCATCCACTTACGGTAGAACCATCCTGCTTCCGGATCTCAACCTGTTCCGGACACAACAACGCTCTCGCATTGGACTGTCCTTTTACCAATATCGTCTCTGCCGAACCTTTGATCACCATTTCCTCTACAATTCCACTTGGACCACGTTTCGTCACTTCAATGCTCTCGACATCTCCAATCGTGCTAATATCCTTCTTCTCATACTCTCCTTTTGCATTCATAGCCAGGATGTTCTCCGGCATCGCCTTGATCCGGTCATATAAATGCTGATTGATCGCTTCTGTCATTCGTTCTTTCGTAAAGCCTACAGACCAACGGAAAAACGGTTCTTCTTCCTCAATAAATCCGGTTCCCAATTTCCCATCAATGAAATTACGGAAACTTTCTTCGTTATCCAGATTCGCCACATCATTCAATTCCGTTTCCATCGTGTCTAACAGATATGGTTCCTGATTACCACCCCATACTGCACTGTTATTGCTTGTCGTTCCACAGGAAGTCGAGAAGAAAAATGCCTCGATCACATCATTGTTATAGCATGGAACCACACCATATGTATCATCAACTGCATAAATCGCCCGATCATCTTCCTCGACATTGTTATATACCTGACTGGAAATACTATCGTCTAAATGTGCACCGTACTGGGCATATGCATCGCTTTCCATCTGTCGATAAGCATAGGCTCTTGCACAGATTGCCTGCGCCTTTAATGCCTCTTCCTCATACGTCACAGGCATCTCACTTGGAACTACACCGTATAAATACTCCTCCACCGGTAATTCATTCACTACCAGTACCCCTTTATCATCTCTTGATAATTCTAATGTTCCCCGGTAGGAAGGATTGCCGCTCTGTCTTTTGATCGATGTGATCGTAATCTTTCCATCTTCCGACTTGGATGTGATCTTAGCCGATCCATTTTGCAACTGATCGCTTCCATTTCGAAATGAAACTTTGTCGCCTGCTGCATGTTCCTCCACCTGCTTGCCATAAGAGATTGTATAGTCGGTATCCGAAGTAATCGTTACTTCATCATGATAATAATTGCTATAATCAGTATTGCTGATCAATACACGAATATTTTTTGCATAAATATCGTCTGTGATCAATGCAGCTTCTAACATATTATCCTTAATATAAAGTGATATCTTATCATATCCGATCAATGTTCCCGCAGATTGCGTCGCCTTAAATGCTCCATTTACCTTATATACATTAAATGCATCCGATAAATATACCGGATCGCTCTGACCCTCTATTGTGATAACTCCGTCTGCACAGGCAGTCACCTTTGCTTCCACTAATTCCGCCGTATGATCGGTAACGGATTCTACTCCTTTATTCGATAAAGTAATGTCACATAGATATTTTTCACCCTTTATCGTCTTTGCAACAGAATCCTCAACCGGAAGTTTTTTCGCTTTTCCACTCACATAGACAAGTAATGCCTTTTTTCCATCCGATTCTGTAATTTTCGAATAATATGCATTCTTAACAACTACCGAATCTTTGCTTTCTCCCTGACAAAGTATGATCTCGTTATTTGAAACATACACATGTACGACCTTTCCGACATACGCATTGTCCAGACCGTAATCTTTTTGCATATAATAGTCTCCGTTATTCGTAGAGATCACCTCATAGGCAACCCCGTCAATAACCTTATTAACCGCATTATCAATGTCATATATGTACAAATTCTCACTCGATAAACGATCTAATTCCAACTCAGTTATTAATGATTCATATATCTTTTCAAACTGCTTGACCGTTACCGGCATGAATCCCGGACGATGCTCTAACGAAACACCAATCTTGCTTTCCTCAACATCCGCCTGCTTCAACAGTTGTCTTGCCTGATTTACCGTAAAATTCGATCCTAACCGGTCGGTATATTGATAATCATTGATTCCCAGATAACTGATCAATCGGTTTGCTTCCCGATTCGACATAAACTGATCCATTGCCTTCTGGTAGAATCCCAGCTTAATAAGAATTCCCCCGACAACTCCTAATATCGCAAGGATTAATACAACAATCCATAATCCTGTTTTCTTCCTGCTCTTTTTTACTGCTTTCATTCAACTGTTCCTTCCTGCCCCTGATGTTCCGCACATATATCAAACAATGTTATACCATCATAACGAATAAACATACAAGAAGCAGCACCCAGACGTATGCAAATGCGATCCGTCGAACAATGCTGCTTCATTCTCTTTCGTGCCTATGTAAACTCCTTCGTGCCTATATAAACTCTTTTGTATCAGTTGTCTTATGTATGTTCTGTTATGTATTCTTATCTTCTGTAATTATTATCTTTTGTACTTCGAGTTCCTTATCATAAAGTAGAACAACCGGATGTGTCGTTTCCTGCATTTTGAGTCCTAGCCACGCTAGGTGGGCTACTCCACATAGACATCTGCCTTCCCATCGAAGCAGGCTTGACATCCATCTATAAATATCAGTATCCCGTAAAAATAAATGTAGGTTCAAAATAGCAGGAGTTGTCGTGCACTCCAGAAGTTCTACAATATTACTATTTCTTAAATCTAGGTAAATTATACACCACTTACATTAAAAACACAAGAAAATATTCCTTGAATTTTATCAGGGTATCAAGTATCATAGATTTTGAAATCTATCAGACCAAACAGATAAAAAGGAGATTGTTATGTCTAAGAAAAATGTTTTTGTTGCACAGTCCGGTGGACCTACTGTTGCAATCAATGCATCCCTTGCAGGCGTATTGCATTCTGCAATCGAAAGCGATAAATATGATACTGTCTACGGATCAAAGTATGGAATCCTTGGCATTTTGAAGGACCAGCTTATTGATTTAACCAAGCAGGCACAAGAGATTCCGAATTTCATTGATACTTTAAAGATCAGTCCTGCAATGTACTTAGGCTCTTGTCGTTACAAATTGCCGGATCCGGAAACGGATTCTTCAGATTATGAATACATTTTCAAACAGTTTGAAAGATATAACATTGGTGCCTTTTTCTACATCGGTGGTAATGATTCCATGGATACCGTTCTAAAACTAAGTGCCTATGCAAAGACACATGGAAGTGATGTCCGGATCATCGGTATTCCTAAAACGATCGACAACGACTTGTGCATTACAGACCACACACCGGGTTATGGTTCCGCTGCCAAATATGTAGCGTCCTCACTCTTAGAGATTGCACATGATACATTTATCTATAGTGTAAAAAGCGTAACGATCGTAGAGATCATGGGGCGTGATGCCGGATGGCTCACCGCTGCTTCTGCGCTTGCACGAAACACTTACAATACTGCCCCACATTTAATCTATTTTCCGGAGGTTGCATTTGATACGGAACAATTCCTCATAGACGTTTCTTCTCAATTAGCGCAACGGAATAACGTAATCATTGCCGTTTCAGAGGGAATCAAAGACAAAGACGGCAATTACATCAGTGCTACCACCGCAGCAAATGACCAATTCGGTCATTCCCAGTTAAGCGGAACCGGCAAATGTTTAGAGCTTTTGGTAAAGGAGTGTTTGGGCGTTAAGGTTCGCTCCATAGAATTAAATGTATTACAACGTTGTGCAGCACACATTTCTTCACTGACTGATATTGAGGAATCTTTTGCATTAGGCAACCATGCTGTTTCCTGTGCTGAAGATGGACAAACAGAGTGTATGCTGACTATGCGCCGTATTTCAAATGAACCTTATAAGATCGTAATCGAAACTGCTGATATCAAAGGAATTGCCAATGAAGCCAAATCCATTCCACGCAACTGGATCAATGAACAGGGCAATGATATCATGCCCGCTCTTTATGAGTATATGGCTCCTTTAATACTTGGCGAACCGACTATTTCTTATCAGAATGGGCTTCCTGCATATCTGCCGGTAGACCACCTGAATACAATGTCTGAGTAATTGACTATTCCAATAGTCACATTTCATATGATAGCAAAAGACCGGAACAAGTCATATTATATTTCTTGTATCCGGTCTCTTAATTTCATCATATTCTGATCCATATCAGCAATTACTTTTGCATAATGCTTTAACTCTGTTGCTATCTCATCCGCCTGATCCACCTGCTTTTTGTATAGAAGCTGATAATCTAATACAGACCAGAAATCCATTGCTACTGTTCGTAGTTGAATCTCTACTTTTACCCACTGCGCTTTTTTCGTCAAATAAATAGGAACCTCAACGATCAAATGCAGACTCTGATATCCTGTTTCTTTGGGCTCTTTAATGTAATCTTTTGTTTTCAATACATGTATATCACCCTGTACACTCAGACATTTGACAATCTCATAAACATCATCCTGAAACAGGCAGGTCACCCGTACGCCGATGATATCATTCAATTTCCGTTTTGCCTCTTTTAGATTGATCTTATAATTCTTCCGTTTGAGTTTACGATATATACTTTCCGCTGTTTTAATCCTATGCGTTACCTGCGTCACTACAACCCGGTTCTTGTTTTCTTTTAATTCCTGATCAATCATCGATATTTTGGATTCGATCACCTGTATTGCCCACATGCATTTTAAACGATATTCCTGATCAGACAATGAAGTCTGAAAATCAGATATGATTTTTTTCTCTAATTTCTTATCTTTGTCCATCTGATATCACTCCTACTTTGGTTTCCATTAAACATAACATGATATCAGACTTGTTTCTATCATTCTTTCAAATAATCTTTGTTAAACCTGGGTTAAAGATCTCCCTCTTTGCAGATACGTTCAATCTTCTGACCATTCATTTCAAAATCACAGGTTCCGTTGATGATCTCAATCGCCTCTTCTCTTGCTCCGATATCCACCGGACTATTGGTTCGCAACTTAGTATCAATTCCCGAATTGTATATCCGGATTCTGGCACTATTGGTTCGATTGCCAAGCACAATTGCTTCTTTTCCTTCATTCTTAATATACATTCCCACAGCACTCATTGAAAATGATGTATCACCTTTTTCCGAACCAATTCCGCATATATGATCTCCACGCATTCGAATCCATATATTACCATTTTGGATGGATACATGGCTTTCTTCTCCTTCAATTGTCCCGATTGCAACAGCATTGCCTCCGCCGGATGTACACTTTACCAGAATATGATCTAAAGAAATATCCACTTTCCCATCTAACGTTCCAATGGCAACACCCTTTGAACAACCCAAACGAATCTCAACATTACAGTTATGAATCGGTAGATTCATGTCTCCATTCACGGCACCAATTCCAACGCCTTCTTCTCCATTTAATTCGATCACATATTTTCCACGGTTAATGTAGATTTCTCCACCTAAACCGGAACCAATTCCTATTCCCCGCATGACATCACCTTCAATCGTAACGTCACCATCCTGCTCAAATTCCAATATACCATGTTCATGCTCGTAATCATTTCCAATCGCATAATAAGCACTGTCACACAGCGCAATTGATATATTGCCATTTCCCATCAAAGTCAACCTTGAACCCTTTGGAACTCGAATACCGCCATTTTTGAGAACATTTTCGCCTTTTAGTACCAATGTCACTTCACAATTCTCACCAAGATCAACACATGGCTGTTTCTTTCTCGCCGTAAAATGAATATTTTCTAACTCAATCCTGCCATGATATCCATCTTCGATCTTAAGGTCTAATTTGGATTCAAGCCCCGGAGTTCCGGTAAATATAATATCTCTGTGTATCTCACCTTCTGATGGAATTAATACAGTACGGTATTTCTGAGATGCTACCTTAACCGTAGACACTCTGTTTTCCCGACCCGCAATGTAAATATCCGCTCCACTTTTCCGCATGCATACATGGCGATACTTAATAATTTCCGCTTTCACTTTGGCATCAATCGCCTGTATCGGCTGTGCTGCCGGTCTGGCCGTATAATATCCCTGAATCAGATCCACATCTAACTCTATTACCGCACGCAGCTCTTCTTCCGTCTCCACACCTTCCGCTAACGCCATAATATCATTATCATGTGCAAACTTTACAATCTCATTGACAAAATGCTGCTTCTGAGGACTATTCTGAAT
>JBNMIW010000103.1:0-6673 GCA_050873485.1 Lachnospiraceae bacterium
GTGTTAGCAGGAAAGAGGCAGTTGCGAATTCCAAACGCTGGCTTGCACGGTTAGAGGTAGATCAGTATGCGGGGAAACTGCTAGAGACATTATCCAAGGGGAATCAGCAGAAGGTACAGTTGGCATCGACATTAGTCTGTGACCCGGATATTGTTATCCTGGATGAACCGTTTAGCGGATTGGATCCGGTCAATTCACAGATATTGCAGGAGGTTGTGCAGGAACTGATCACATCGGGTAAGATCGTTATTTTCTCCAGTCATCAGATGAGTTATGTGGAAGAATTTTGCGAGGATATCGTGATCATCAATCATGGAGAGGTTGTTCTTTCCGGTAATCTGGCTGAGATTAAGAGAACATTTGGTGAGAATCAGTTAGTGGTCAGTGGTGTTGGTGTTGCGGTGGATACATTTGCCGGGATGATGGAAGAACGGTTGTCGGAACTCATAACGGTTACCGGACATACTAAGGAGGATGTAATTCTGCGTTTGAAGGATGGCGTGGAGCGGCAGCAATTATTCCGCGTACTGGCGGATATGCAGGATGTAGTGATTGAACATTTTGAGACATACAAGCCGTCTTTAAATGATATTTTCGTGGCAAAGGTAGGTGAAGAGGAATGAAACGGTTGTTCACAGTATATGAATTTGAATTGAAAAGTTATATGAAGAATAAGTCGTTTGTTATTACGACAATTGTGTTAGCAGTGCTTTTGTTTGGTGTGATGTTTCTTCCGAGAGTGTTTGATATGTCAGATATGTTAGGCACGAAAAGCAATCAAGCGGAGAATACCCAGGTCGGAAATGAAGACAGTGCTGTCAGTAAAGGAGATGAGGCAGGGACGAAGATCGGACTTGTGGATGAACAGGGATTGTTTACGGATACAGAAGTTTTACGGCAGGCATTTGGCGAGGATGTCGGAATTGTAAAGGTGGATAATGTGAAAGAACTTTCTGACCGGATAAAAGAGGAAGAACTTGCGGCCGGGTTTGATGTAAAGGATGATCTGCATTATGAATATTATGTGTTGAACCGGGAGATGTTTGATGAGAACCAGGCGATCTTTGAAGATGTACTTACAACAATTCATCAACAAAAATTCTGTGAGGAGCAGGGGATTGATTATACATCATTTATGCAGCAGTATAATGCAGAGGTGGATTGTACGGAAAAGATATTGGGAAAAGATGCAGAGGATAATTACTGGTATTGTTATGCGTTGGTAATTGTGATATTTATGATGATCATTTTGTATGGCGTAATGGTGGCAACTTCTGTAACAGTGGAAAAGAGTAACCGTTCGATTGAGGTATTGGTTACAAGTATTGATGCCAAATATCTGCTGTTTGGCAAAGTGTTTGCCGGAGCAACGGCAGCAATCGTGCAATTAGGTCTGATTCTTGGAGCTGTACTTGGCGGTTATGCGATCAATCATGCATATTGGGGTGATGCGTTAGATATGATTCTGGATATTCCGGGGTCGGTTCTTGGAGCGTTTGCGGTGTTTGGAATCGGTGGATTTTTGTTCTATGCATTTTTATATGGTGCAATGGGAGCATTGGTTTCTAAGACAGAGGATATTAACAAGTCTGCCGGAACTTTACAGTTGGTCATCATGCTGGTATATTTTGCGGTGCTGTTTCAGTTGCAGAATCCGGATGGAATTGTGATGAAGGTATGCTCATTCCTGCCATTTTCTTCTTGTTCGGCGATGTTTGTCCGAATTGGAATGGGAACGGTTGCAATGTGGGAAATTGTGGCATCTGCGTTGATTCTGTTTGGATCCATTTTCTTTGCAGGATGGATTGCTGCAAAGATTTACCGGATGGGAACGCTGCGATATGGTAATCCGATCAAACTTGGTACAGCAATTAAGAATCTAAAGGAGTGATAGAGATGGAAGAACATAGTGTTAGTTATGTGGTTGGGATGATATGTGGACTTGCAGCAGGGTTTCTTGCGGTGGCAGTGTTTGCCTGGCTGATCCGGAAACTGGGAGGTAAATTTGGATCATTTAAATGCAATAAACAGGATCAATATGACGAACGACAGTTGTTGGCAAGAGGAAAGGCATATAAGGCAGGTTTCTTTATTTTGATCATTTATGTGACGATTGCGGGAATACTTGGGGATCTGTGCGGAATCCGGTTACTGCTTTCCTTTGGCGGCATTTGGATTGGTGTCTGTTTTGCAATATTCTGTTTTGCGGCTATCTGTATCTGGGAGGACGCATATATGTCACTGCAGGAAAATGTAAAGGGAATCAATATGATGTTTCTGCTGGTTGGGTTATTGAATCTGGTAACGGGAGTCATCACAATTCGGGATAAGATACCATTTGTCGAGAATGGGAGAATCTCGTATCATTATACGAATTTGATCGTAGCCATATTATTTTTGGCGTTGACTCTTCTGTTTAATCTCAAATTGTTGTATGATAAGAGGCAGGAAGAGAATGAGGAATAGCCTATGAAGAATTTGAAAATGAAATCTGCCCGTGCGGCAATGGATATGTCGCAACAGGATCTGGCAACCGCAGTGGGAGTATCCAGGCAGACGATCAATGCAATTGAAAAGGGAGACTATAATCCGACGATCAATCTGTGCCGAGCCATCTGCAAGACACTTGGTAAGACGTTAGATGAACTCTTCTGGGAGGAAGAGTAATCCTGAAGTGCAGATGCGAGATGACGTTTGCGTATTCAAGGAGATAACGGGAATTGTTTGATATGTTCAGTGCAGGGATGTATGTTCCTTGAACAATTCTTTATAGAGTGTGTCGGCACTCCAGAATATATTATGTTGTGTAAGAATGGCCTTCAGCCCGATTGATGGGATGGAGGCTTTTTTGTATGCTGCAAGGAATGTGTCAATGGTTTCTGAATCCATTCCGCAGAATACCAGCATTTCCGATGGAAAGTCCGGACCGTTATAGGTTGTGTTCTGCCGGTCAAAGCCGGTAATTCCCGCAAGGTGACCGAGTGTCTGGCTGTAAGAAGCTTTTTTTACGGAGACAACAGTAATATGAAGGTCACGGCATAGTTTTTCTATTTGATGTTTTTTTGCAGGATCTATATGAAATAGTAACAGCTTAGATTGATTGGACATGTGAGTTCCTCCCGATGAAATGAAATATTTTATGGCAAAAGGGTAGCATAGAATGGAGAGTCTTGCAAGTCATTATCCAATAGGTTGTTCTGTTGTTTGTTCCTTATTTTTTGCTTCGTCTGTGACCGGAACTGAAAATGCCAAATTTGTGCATTATTACTAAAATGATTGTGAATTATTACTAATTATAAAACATTGTTCACAAAAAGAAATATTGATATAATGAAACTATCTGTATATAAAAGAATAGGTGGTGGGAATGGATGAAGGTCTTACGAAAGATGAAACAGGGACTCTTAGCGATTGGTTTCTTTCTATTACTTTCGGGAAGCACCGTGCAGGCTGCAAATACACAAAAGGTATCGGGAATGCAGCGGTATGATTATGCATATAAGGTGCTGGAGATTGTCAACAAGGAAAGAAAGAAGGCTGGTCGGAGTAAGCTGACAATGGATGAGGAACTTTTGGAGGCGGCAATGCTTCGGGCGGCAGAATTAGAGGTTTCTTTTGATCATATGCGGCCGAATGGAAAGGATTGTTTTTCGGTCAGCAAGAAATCTTATGGCGAGAATATTGCGATGGGTTATCGTGATCCTCAGACGGTAATGAAAGGATGGATGAATTCGAAGGGACATAAGACCAACATTTTGAACAAAGAGTATTCGTCAATTGGAATTGGTTGTTTTGAGACAAAGAGCTATACATACTGGGTACAATGTTTTGGCTATGATGCTGCGGATAAGACATCTAAGCCGAATAATCAGAAGGTAACGTATCAGGTATCCAGGACTTCCTCTAAAGAGACGGTATTGTTAACGGGAAACAAAAGTACGATCGCAAAAGTAAAAGGGGTAACGGTGCGTTCCGGTAAGAAGAAACTGACTTTACAATGGTCGGAACAGGCAAAAGCCTCCGGTTATGAGATACAGATTGCAACGAATAAATCCTTTAAGGGAAAGCAGACCTATAAGGTGAAAACCGGACAATCAAGTAAAACAATTTCAAAGATAAATGGCAAGAAATTAAAAAGCAACAAGCACTATTACATAAGAATTCGTGCATATCGAAAAGGAAATGGAACGAAGAAGGGTAAATGGACAGTTGTAAACAAGAAAACAAAATGACAACGGGTTATGGAAAAGGAGGATGTTATGAAAAGACAAGGAAAGCGGATAACTGCCTGGATAATGGCATTTATCATGGTATGGAGTCTGGTGATGGTGCCGGGGGGACAAGCGCAGGCAGCGGAGACGACAAAGGAACTTGCTAATACAGCAGGAATTGTAACCGGGTCAGGCGGTGAGAGTAATCAGGTGAGTTTTGATCTGGGGAGTGGTGGCTATAGCAGTATTGCGGACTTGAAGAGCGCAGGAGTTACTAAGCTGCGCGTTACATTTGAGGTTACAAGTGCAACGGCGAGTGGGGCATCTACAGTAGGAGCGCAGGCATTTATTAATGCAAAAGGCTTATGGGAAGGTCAATGGGCAAATGTATCTGCCGGATCTGGTGAACAGACAGTTGAATTGGATTTGACAAAGTATTATACAAGCTCTGCACAATTATATAATTTTGGTTTTCAGTTTGAAAATGTATCAAGCGTCACCTATCAGATTAAGAAAGCAGAATTGGTATTAGGTGGGGAGAGCGGCGGATCTTCCAGTGGTGGAGAAAGTACCGATTTTGGTACATCGAGGGATTGTTCGTCAGGAGTAACAGCGACGATTTCTAATCAGTCAGGTTCCCCTAGCAGTGATTGGTCGGGATTTGACATGACAATTAATAATAATTCGGGATCATCCATTTGTGATTGGATTGTGGTATTGCAGGTTCCGTCCGGGAAAGCAAGCAAATTTAAGTGCTGGAATGCAACATTTGTAGCAAATGGAGATACTATCTATATGTATCCAATGCAGACAGGTAAGAATGCGGTTCTTTCTACCGGTACGATGCAGAATGATATCCCGGGAGGTGGATTCTCTGGAGAATATGTAGATGCAAGTGATATTCATGTAAAAGCGGTATATTATAATAAGGGTACATCATCTTCCTATGATTACTCTGGTGGAAATACAAATGATGAAACCGGTGGAACCGGTGGCTCTGGTGGATCAGGAAGCGGTTCTGCTCCGGATTCCAGCACCAATAAGGATTTGGATGTAGAATATAATTACGCGAAAGTATTACAGGAGAGCCTGTATTTCTATGATGCCAATATGTGTGGTAATCTGGAAGGCAAATGTGCTCTTAACTGGCGGGGTAATTGCCATACAAAGAAGGATTCCAGTGTAACGTACACCAATAATGGTAAGACATATACGGTAGATGTTTCCGGCGGCTTTCATGATGCAGGAGATCATGTGAAATTTGGTCTGCCACAGGGATATGCGGCATCTATGCTTGGAATGAGTTATTATCAGTTCAAGAATGCATTTGATGAGTTAGGTCAGACAGAGCATTTGAAGACCATTACGGATTACTTTTGCGATTATTTTAAGAGATGTACAGTGTATGAGGGAAATGATGTCATTGCATTCTGCTATCAGGTTGGTGACGGTGGTTCGGATCATGCAACATGGAGTGCTCCGGAAAATCAGGATAGTTTAGCAAGACCGGCATATTTTGCAAATGCATCGAATCCTGCAACAGATGAAGTGAGCGTGGCAATTGCGGCATTGGCTTTGAATTATAAGAATTTTGGAAATTCGGAAGATCTGAAGGTTGCAAAGGATCTGTATGCGTTTGTGCAGAAGAATAGTAAATCATGTGCTACAACCGGAGCATATCCGTATTACCATTCTCAATCCTATGGAGATGATCTTGCATTAGCAGCAAGTGCATTGATGGTCGCAACAGGGGACACTTCTTATAATGCGGTATATAATACATATAAAGATGCTAGCGAAAATGGTGTTAATCAGTATTGGGTTCTTGATTGGGCAAATTCCGGAGCAATGGCATGTATGTTGCAGAAGGATAGTGCAAAACTGAAAAGTATTACTGAACAGTGTACACAAAAGGGAAAAATAGATGGTGTATTTAATTGTGTTTCTGATTGGGGTTCGTGTCGGTACAGTGCGGCAGAACAGTTTACGGGATTAGTGTATGATAAGCTGACGGGAACAACCACATTTAAAGATTGGGCAATCAGTCAGATGAATTACATGATTGGCGACAATCCAAATAAACGTTGCTATATTGTAGGATACAATGAGAATTCCAGCAAATATCCACATCATCGCGCGGCATCGAATTCGACAGACGATAAAGTATATAATAAGAATCATTATACTTTGTTAGGAGCTTTAGTTGGAGGACCTGGTTCAGGCGGACAGTATTATGACAAACAGGATGATTATCATTGTAATGAGGTGGCATTGGATTACAATGCGGGATTAGTAGGCTCTGCAGCAGGATTGTATCTTGTAAGTAAGGGCAGTGATACAACATACTTGTCTTATGCAAAGAAGAGTGCCTCACTTAGTAAGGAGCTTGCTTCAGCAGAGGAGATTAGTGCTGTGGGTGTGACTAAATATTATGGAACATCTTCTGCTACTACCCAAGCAAC
>JBNMIW010000104.1:0-6642 GCA_050873485.1 Lachnospiraceae bacterium
TATGTTGTCAGCATTCCGGATTATCCGGAAAAAGGTATTATTTTCAGAGACGTAACAAGTATTCTGGAAGATCCGGACGGACTTCAGCTTTCAATTAAGGAGCTGCAGGAAAAGCTTGACGGAGTAGATTTTGATATTGTGATCGGACCGGAATCAAGAGGTTTCATATTTGGTATGCCGGTTGCATATGCATTAGGAAAAGGATTTGTACCGGTTCGTAAGAAAGGTAAACTTCCGTGTGAAACCATTGAGAAGGAGTATTCTTTAGAGTATGGAACTGCCGTAATAGAGATGCATAAGGATGCGATCAAACCGGGAGACAAAGTCGTGATCATTGACGATCTGGTTGCAACAGGAGGAACAATTGAGGCGATTACTGAGATGGTGGAAAGTCTCGGCGGAGAGGTTGTTAAGATAGAATTTGTTATGGAATTAGCAGGACTGAACGGCAGACAGAGACTGAATAAATATGATGTGGATTCCTTATTGATCTATGATGGTAAATAGAAACTGTTGAGATTTTATGGAATATAGGTTACAATAATAGACACATAGGTGCCTATGTGAAGAAAAAAGGGAGGTATTATATATGGAGGCGTTATGCTGGCTATTGCTTGCTGCCATATTTATTGTAATTGAGATCATCACTTTAGGTCTTACTACAATCTGGTTTGCAGGCGGAGCATTTATAGCAGCACTGGCCGGGTTAATAGGAGCGAATCTGTATATTCAGATAGCGTTGTTCTTGATCGTATCTATTGTGTTACTGATTTTGACAAGACCGCTTGCAGTGAAGTATCTGGATTCGAAGACTGAGAAGACCAATTCCGAAGCATTGATCGGACAGCGTGCGATTGTGACACAGAAGATTAATAATTTGGATGCAACCGGTCAGGTGAAGGCTGGTGGAATGGAATGGACAGCCAGAGCAAAGGAAGAGGGAACAATTATACCGGAAGGAGAGATTGTTACCATTTTAGAGATTCAGGGAGTAAAATTAATTGTTGAACCAACCGGTCAGAAGAAGGAAGATTCGGTAGAATAAAGGTTAGAGAAGGAGAAGATTATGCCATTTTTAATTATTTTGTTAGTGATTGTAATTGCAGTTATTATGAGTAGTATTCGAATTGTGCCGCAGGCATATGCTTATGTTATTGAGCGTTTGGGAACATATACCGGAACATGGTCTGTTGGTATGCATTTTAAGACACCGATTCTGGATAAGGTTGCCAAGAAAGTAACATTGAAAGAGCAGGTTGTTGATTTCGCACCACAGCCGGTTATCACAAAAGATAACGTAACAATGAGAATCGATACGGTTGTATTTTTCCAGATTACAGATCCGAAGTTGTTCTGCTATGGTGTTGAGAATCCGATCATGGCAATTGAGAACCTTACTGCAACTACACTTCGTAATATTATCGGTGATCTGGAATTGGATCAGACTTTGACATCAAGAGAGACGATCAATACAAAGATGAGGGCAACATTGGATGAAGCAACAGATCCTTGGGGAATCAAAGTAAACCGTGTAGAGCTTAAGAACATTATTCCACCGGCAGCAATTCAGGATGCGATGGAGAAACAGATGAAGGCAGAACGTGAACGTCGTGAACAGATCCTGATCGCAGAAGGTGAGAAGAAGTCAGCAATCCTCCGTGCGGAAGGTCATAAGGAGTCTGTGATCTTAGAGGCAGAGGCTGAGAAGCAGTCAGCAATTCTTCGTGCGGAAGCAAAGAAGGAAGCAACGATTCGCGAGGCAGAAGGTCAGGCAGAAGCAATTATTGCAATCCAAAAAGCAAATGCAGATGGTATTACATTATTGAATGAGTCAGCACCTTCTAATGCAGTTATTCAGTTGAAGAGTTTAGATGCATTTACAAAGGCAGCAGATGGTCAGGCAACCAAGATCATTATTCCGTCAGAGATTCAGGGCTTAGCCGGTTTGGCAAAGTCTGTTGTGGAAGTTGCAAAAGAACAGTAAGAATATACTAGATGATATACAGGGATTGCTATATATGAATGTAGTAATCCCTATTTTTAAAGGAGTACGGATTTGAAGTGGAAGATTGAAAAGAAATATTTGCGAATAGCAGGAATAACGTTAGGAATCATTATACTTGCCATCCTCTTTAATTATATGTTAGGGCATGAAGGGAAGATTACGCAGATTAAGAACACGGTGCATGGAACGATGGCACCAATTGTGATCGGATGTATTTTTGCATATTTATTGAATCCGATATTGAATTTCTTTGAACATTATTGTTTTACCCCTTTGGGGAAAATGATATTTTCAGGGAAGGAAAGTTCATGGAAGAAATTTTCAAGGGCATTGGGGACATTGTGTACGATCGTGTTGTTTTTGGTATTGGTTGTCGGTGGTCTGTATCTGGTAATTCCACAGGTATATTTATCACTCAGTAAGATTGTTACAGAGGCACCGAATTATTACAATACCGTTGTGAAATGGATGGATTCACTTGATCCGAAACAGTCTGAAGTCAGCCGATATCTGTTAATGGGATTGGATCGGGTCTATTCCCAGGCAATTACTTATTTGAATACAGAGATTTTACCGAATATGGATAAGATTGTAGCAGGCATTACATCCGGGATTGTCGGCGGATTGAAAATGATACTCAATATGATTCTGGCATTAACGATCTCTATCTATGTGATGTTAGAGAAAGAAGTTTTGATTTCCGTAGGTAAGAAACTGACATATAGTTTCTTCAGTAAACGAAATGCCAATGCAATCATGAGAGGTACGAGATATGCGAATCAGGTATTCGGTGGATTTATCAATGGGAAGATCATCGATTCATTTATTATCGGTGTGATATGTTATGCCTTTATGATGATCGTACAGTTTGATTATGCGGTTTTGATCAGTATGATCGTTGGTGTGACGAATATCATACCATATTTTGGACCGTTTATCGGTGCTATTCCAAGTGCATTGATCCTGCTTATGATGGATGTGAAACAGGGAATCATCTTTATCATATTTGTAATTATCTTACAGCAGATTGATGGCAATATTATCGGACCGGTGATCTTAGGAGATCGGTTGAAGATTTCGAGTATGTGGATACTGTTTGCCATTCTGGTCGGTGGTGGATTCTTTGGAGTGCCGGGTATGATACTTGGCGCACCATGTCTGGCGTGTCTGTATGCATTGGTCGGAACGATCTGCAAGAATCGTTTGCAGGGAAAAGGATTGCCAACACAGACAGCAGAATATTATGACATTGATCAGGTAGCGGTGGATGGATCGGGAGAAGTAATCTATAAGAAGAATGAGCCGAAAATGAAATCGAATAGCAAAGAAACGGAGAAAGAGGAAGAAACCGATACTTCGAAAGAACAATAATCTTGTGATCGGGGAATTCTTATAATAGTGTATATAAAGAATGGCATATACAGATAGGATGCAATATCAATATTCTGTGTATGCCATCTTTTTATAATTATGTTGTATATTGACTACTTTTTCATGGCTTTTATCAAAGCGAGTAGTGCAGAAATCTCGTCTTGTGTTAAACCGGAAAGGTCAATCGACTCTTTTTTCTCTAATCCTAACAGATAATCTGTGGATACGCAGAATATCTTGGAAATGTGGATCAATATATCATAAGAAGGTAAGCGAAGTCCTGTTTCATAGGCACTTATGACAGACTTTGTCAGACCCAGTTTCTGGGCCAGTTGCGATTGTGTCATATTCTCTTTTAAACGCAGTTTTTTAAGAACATTTCCTAAATCTACCATCTTTTTCTCTCCTTTGATTTGTATCATACTATAATATGTGTATTTAATAGGTTGACTATGTATTGAGATAGTTGACAATAAAATGAAAAAGATTATAATGATATGTAATGTTAATAAGGAGGAGAATACACATGAGAATGAAACAAAAGATCAGATACCTGTATGTAATGTTTCTGCTAGCGGTATTATGTCTGGTGCCCAAAGGACTGGCACAGGCAGCAGCATATGAAGTAACTTTGACGGATGAGTCGGTCACCTGCACATACAATGGGGAAAGGCTGACGAATGCTTATGCAGCGGTGCTCAAGAAGGATGACCAGTATCAGGTCGTAAAACCATGTACGAAAAAAAGCAGCATTTATTATTTTGATAAAGATGGATGCGGAACACCGTATATGAAAAGTGGAGTAATAACTATTGCGTATAATGGAAAGAAAAGGATGTATTATGCACAGAAGGAAACGCTGGTAACGAATGCAATTGCAGGGAATTCCAAGGATGGCTATTGTTATGTGGGCAGTGACGGAGTTGTCGTCAAAGATAAGGTCATAAAAAGAGCAGTGAAATATGTTCGGGCACATACGAAAACAGGCTGGTCACGGGAAAAGAAATTGAAAGCATGTTACCAATATTTATGGAAACATTATTCATATCAGAGATTCTATGAAAGTCCCAAAGCTTCAAAGATGTCCTCATATGCAAATTATATGTTATCTAAGAAGAGAGGAAATTGTTACCGTTATGCAGCATCGTTTGCTTATATCGCAAGAGTGTTGGGATATGACGTAAGGGTAGCGGCAGGAAGTATTCCGCATCTGCATGGGAGCGGTATGACACCGCATGGATGGACAGAGATTAAGATAGATGGCAAATGGTATCTGTTTGATACCAATATGCAGAAGAATTTCCCGAAGGTGGATTCTTATAAGAAGACGGATAAAACATATCCATATCCGCATAAAGTGGCGGCAAAGTATAAGATGAAGGTAAGCAATGGGAAGATTTCATGGAAGTAATGGTGAATACAAAGGAGGAAGAATAATATGTGGAAAAAAGTATCATTGGTATTGATGACACTGTTCTTAGCAACAGTGGGAGTGATGAATTGTGGAAATGTCAGTTATGCACAGAAAGTACGTCCGGGTGATTTCAGAACATTTCCGGATATGGGTCTGCGAAAAATTCTTAAGGAGAGCCTTGGAAAGGGCGAGATTGAAGCAAATAATATCAAGAAGATTGTTGTAAAGTCATATGATGAAGAAGTGAATATAGAGAGTCTGAAAGGGTTAGATATGTTCCCGAATCTCGAAAAGTTTGTAATTGTGGATGGTCAAGAGGAGTTTAGTTATACTCACAATGCAGAAAATGAGGCAATCCTTAATTCCCTTACCCATCTGAAACAATTCGAACTTGAAAATTGTACGATCAAAGGAGAGGACATCAAACTTGCACTGCCGAATCTTCAGATACTTATGTTGGGAAGCCGCGATGCAGGTTTGAATGAGAATCATTCAAGCTATCGCTCATTGGACGTTTCACAGTGTCCGAAACTTAAAAAGTTAAACTGCTGGGGTGTTAAGACGATGACTAATCTGGTTCTTCCGGAGAACGGTAAGCTGATATTTCTCGCATGTGGAGAAAACCGGCTTGCAACGATAACAAATCTGAATAAGCAGATCAATCTCAAAGTTTTAGGATGCGCATATACGAAGATTAGTAAGTTGCCATTATCTAAGTTGACAAAGTTACGGGAATTATATTGTTCTAAAACAAAGATTAAGAAATTAGATGTGCGGAAGAACAAGAATCTGAAAGTTTTAGATGTTGATATGGGATCAACAAAGAAGATTATATATTCCTCTCAAGTGTCAAAAGATTTTCTGTTACAGTTGAACAAGGCGAAAAAGAACCGTTCAATCAAGAATTACCTGCCAAAGGGATATCGTTATATAGAAACACAGGATGCCGGAACCGGCAAAAAGATAAAGGATGGTTATAATTCGGCTACTTCCAAATTGAAAAAAATGGGAAACACACTTGTATTTAAGAAGAAAAACAGAAAGATGTATGTTGAGTTCTCCAGCAGATGGTGGCCATGGTGGGATGATAACTATAGAAGATAGTATTCCTATCTGTAGCGTGATAAGAGGAGAATGGGAGGATATTGATTCCACACAATGGAATCTGTCTATAGACAAAGAATTCGGGAAGTATGAATAAGATATAACACCGAAAATGGATTTTGTAATCTGTCGCCGGTGTTATTTGTTTTACGAGGTTTATTAAAAATATCAGACAAAGCGATTCAAATCCGCATCATAATGATAGTCAATCACAGCCAGTTTATCGACAATCGCATCTTTGTCTAATTCCAAGTCCTGACAAAGGGCATTTAAGTCCGGGTAGAAATCCCGTAATTTCATATTGAGAAAACTTAATAACATCATTGGGTCATTTGGTATGTTTGCCATAAGATATATTCCTTCTTTCTTCCCGATTGGGAGTATTTAATATGTTTATTACTATAATTGAGAAAAGGGAATGTGTCAAATTTCTCTAAAGAAAGTTATAAAATTACTTGACGCAACGTTTGAAAGTAGTACAATTATTCCGTAAGTTGATTTGGAGAAAGGATAGAAGATGATGAAAGAACAATTTGAAGGATATACATATGTAGATGGTGGTGTCTGTGCTGCACAGGGATTTCGTGCGAATGGACTTAACTGTGGATTGAACAGGGACAAGAATAAAAATGATCTTGCACTTGTGGTAAGTGATGTAGAGTGTAATGCGGCAGCAGTATATACAACGAACAAAGTAAAAGGTGCACCGATTCTCGTAACGAAGAAACATCTGGCTTCAACCAATGGA
>JBNMIW010000105.1:0-6632 GCA_050873485.1 Lachnospiraceae bacterium
TCCTGATCTGTATGAGCTTTGAATGTTGGATCTTCTTCAGCAAGTTTTGCTAAAGCTTCACCCATCTTACCCTGATCATTCTTTGTCTTAGGCTCGATAGCAAGCTCGATAACTGGCTCTGGGAATTCCATAGACTCAAGGATTACCGGATGCTGTTCATCACAGATTGTATCACCGGTTGTAGTAAACTTAAATCCTACAGCAGCAGCGATATCACCAGAGTAAACCTTAGAAATCTCTGTACGGTTATTTGCGTGCATCTGAACGATACGTCCAACACGCTCTTTCTTATTCTTAGTAGCATTTAATACATAAGATCCTGAATTACATGTTCCGGAATATACACGGAAGAATGCCAACTTACCTACGAATGGGTCAGCCATGATCTTAAATGCTAATGCTGCAAATGGTTCATCATCAGATGACTTACGTGTTACTTCATTTCCGTCCTCATCTACACCAGTGATATCTGGTACATCTGTAGGAGCTGGCATATACTCGATAACACCATCTAACATCTTCTGAACACCTTTGTTCTTGTATGCTGATCCACAGAATACAGGAACTGCTTCGTTAGCGATTGTACCCTTACGAAGTGCTTTCTTCATATCTTCGATAGAAGGCTCTTCTCCTTCAAGGTACTGCATCATAAGGTCGTCATCTAATTCACAACATTTCTCAACAAGATTCTCATGCCATTCATCAGCTAAATCCTTCAAATCTTCAGGAATCTCTGTGATCTCGATGTCCTCGCCCTTATCATCTTTGTAATAGTATGCATCCATCTCGAACAAATCGATCAATCCGATGAAGCTATCCTCTGCACCGATTGGAATCTGTACAGGAATTGCATTCTTACCAAGACGATCAATAATGGTCTGTACAGACATGAAGAAGTCTGCACCCATCTTATCCATCTTGTTGATGAAAGCCATACGTGGAACATTATATGTGTCAGCCTGACGCCATACATTCTCTGACTGAGGCTCTACACCTGCTTTTGCATCAAATACACCAACAGCTCCGTCTAATACACGAAGAGAACGCTCTACCTCAACAGTAAAGTCTACGTGTCCCGGAGTATCAATGATATTGATACGATGCTCTAAAGCACCTTTCTTTGGCTTATGATGATCCTCAAGTGTCCAGTGACATGTTGTAGCAGCGGATGTGATTGTAATACCACGTTCCTGCTCCTGCTCCATCCAGTCCATGGTTGAAGCGCCGTCATGAGTCTCACCAATCTTATAGTTAACACCGGTATAGTATAAGATACGCTCTGTAAGAGTAGTCTTACCAGCATCAATATGAGCCATAATACCGATATTTCTGGTTCTATCTAATGGATATTCTCTTCCAGCCAAGATTTTTTCCTCCTTAAATTAGTTGTCACAAAATCATGCGCAAAGATTAGAATCTGTAATGAGCAAATGCCTTGTTTGCCTCTGCCATCTTGTGCATGTCTTCTTTCTTCTTTACTGATGCGCCTGTGTTGTTTGCTGCATCAAGTAATTCCTTAGCCAATCTTTCTTCCATAGTCTTCTCACTTCTCGCACGAGAATATGTTGTCAACCAACGAAGAGCCAAGGCCTGTCTTCTATCAGGTCTAACATCGATAGGTACCTGATAAGTAGCACCACCGATACGTCTTGCCTTAACCTCAAGAACTGGCATAATGTTATTCAAAGCTTCTTCGAATACTTCCAAAGCCGGTTTACCAGTCTCTTCAGCAACACGCTCAAATGCGCCGTATACGATTTTCTGGGCTACACCCTTCTTACCATCTAACATAATGTTATTGACAAGCTTAGTAACCACTTTGCTATTATAAATTGGATCCGCTAATACGTCTCTCTTTTGAATATGTCCTTTACGTGGCACGGTACTTCCCTCCTATTATTATTCTAATCTGGAAATTCTATACATATTATATTCCAGACCGAGAGTTTGATATATTTACTCTCTTGCTAGATCGATATCTGACCGATCTAAAGGTACTCACATTCCGCTTGGGAATCCGTGTGGATTCGCTTGGGGAACCTGTTCGTGCAGGTCTTTGCATATATTATCTCAATAAATGAAAAACATAGCCATTACCAGCACTATTAATTGTTTGACTTACTGTTACCTAATCTTATTTTGCATCCTTAGGTCTCTTAGCGCCGTACTTAGAACGAGCCTGACGTCTCTTTGCAACGCCTGCTGTATCCAAAGTACCACGGATGATATGATATCTGGTACCTGGTAAGTCCTTTACTCTACCACCACGGATCATAACAACACTATGCTCCTGAAGGTTGTGACCTTCACCTGGAATGTAGCTTGTTACTTCGATACCGTTAGATAAACGTACTCTGGCAATCTTTCTAAGAGCTGAGTTAGGTTTCTTAGGTGTAGCTGTCTTAACTGCTGTACAAACACCTCTCTTCTGTGGAGAAGCAGTGTCGATAGGTTTCTTCTTTAAAGAGTTGTAACCCTTCTGAAGAGCTGGTGCAGTAGACTTTTTCTCTACAGTCTGTCTTCCTTTTCTAACTAACTGGTTAAATGTTGGCATGTTTTTCACCTCCTGTTTGTTATATTTGTGAGGAACCAGTTTCCTCATTTTGGGTACACGAATACACTAAGATTCACGCACACTTTGTCATTATAGCCAAGGCAAACACTGGTGTCAAGAGATTTTGCGTAAATTTTTCTTCATTTTTTTGCAAATCCCATATAATGTATTTTCGATAAATAAACATACAAATTATGCACCAAAAATGATACAATATATTCATTCTAATGAACGAAAGGGGATTCTCTACTATGAAACACTCAAATCAGAAACAAAAAGGTGTATCCACAATTGTGATTGTGGTCTTACTTGCACTTATATTTATCTTTCTTATTGTGGATATTATTCTGTACAGTGTATTAAAAAAATCGACCAAGCATACTACAGACACCACAACATCTAAGACTTCTACAACCGTTGCGGAACAAACCGCTTCTTCTACCACCGAATCTGCCACAGAAGAATCGGTCGCACTTCCTGATTACAAATCTGCCTATTATTCTATCATAAATGATAAAAAAGCAGATATCAGTAATTATGACTGGCAATATGGTTTTGAATATAATGAATGGGGGGATAACTCCGTTCAGGAAAGCACACCGATTGCACTCGCAGACATTAACGAAGATAATATTCCGGAATTACTCGTCACATATTGCACAAACGACTATGACAGCAAAGTAAATGCCTGCATGGATATATATACTGTCGATGCAAACGGAACCGCCAGATTATTATACAATAACGAAAGCTGGGATGTATTGGCAGCAGGAGGTACCGGTTATTACGTCTTCACCATTGCCGATAACCCTCATCTGTTTGCTTATACCAGCATGGCAGACGAGATTGAGAGTTCGTGTATCTGGGAGTTTGTTCCAAAAGAAGACGGAACTCTGGAGACAAAGGAAGTTCTTTCTTATACGGAAGAAATTAGCGATGATTTTTCGGATTACAAGCCTCTCTATTATAAAGATGGAGCAGACTGCACCAAGGACGAATATAATTCCGCTCTCAACAATATGTTCAATAACATGTCTCATTTTCTCATGTATAATGTGTGTGGACGAACCGAAGATACAATCTCATCTATCCTGTCTCATAATACATTAGAAGCCTTAACCTATGGACAGGCATATCGCGAGCTTGGTCTTATTGAACCAACCGAAGAAAATCCTCTTCCATTTGCAAATGATCTGTCATTTACATTCTCAAGCGGTGCAGGCGGATGGAGCACCGATATTGTTCTTCATCCGGACGGTACTTTCAGCGGTACTTACCACGATAATGATATGTCCGGCGGCGATGGATATGATGCCACTATGTACATATGTGAATTTGACGGCAAATTTAATAACATCAAAAAAGCCGATGACGACTCTTATACTATGACTTTGGAATACTGTAATTCAAAGGATACTCCGGATTCCACATGGATTGAAGATCGTGTACAATATATTGCCTCCGATCCTTACGGAATTGACGGAGGAAAAAACTTCACACTATACCTGCCGGGCACATTCGTGCAATCTCTGCCTGAAATGTATGTAGGCTGGGTATATAATCTCGACAAGGATACCACACTATCCGGATTCGGATTATATAATACAGAAGCTCAAGACGGTTTCTACGCATACTAACATACCATCATATATATAACAAACCCCGGTAGCTATAATCACAAGGGGAATGGATCTACTACCGGGGTGGTGAAGAATGCAGAAATACACTTCCTACTTTTGTAGGATAACCCATTTTTACATAGAAAAATCGATGTTGTAATAAATAACCATTTAAATGTCATAATTGAACGTTACATTGTATTTTTATTCTCTCATTTTTCTTCTATATTCCGCATAATTATCACATCCCGGAACTTATTGGCATTTTAATATTATTGATTCTCCAAAAGTTCCATAATGAAATTGTACATGTATCTTGGGAATTTCTCAGTTTCCGCATCCTCACCAAGATATATCGTAAGTGATATACCCTGATAGCTCACAATAACACTATCTTCCGTAAAATCCACCTGTTCAATCTGTTCATACGGAATATTCTCTCTGCGTTTCCCCTCATCTTCCCAATAGAACAGCCCCCGGCCGGTAAAAAGCAGTCCTGCGTCCAAATTGCACTGCGGATTCAGATATACCAGCAAGATAATACTCTCTTTCTTTACTTCCCTCCTGGTAAACGCAAGCACATCCGACATTGATTCCTCATCAATATCCTGTGCTGTCTCTACTTCCGGTGCAATCCTCGAATAATCCATTTGCAATATAAGATTACTCATTGGTTCTACATTTTCCTCTGCTTGCTTCATTGCTTCCTTTACCAAATCACTAGTACGCATAATTCATTCCTCCTACCTTTTTCGTTATTTTGCTCTCCGTTATCGGAATATCATTAGCATACTCATTTACTGTGACAAGATCTGTCAGATTAAAAAAGTATGATAAATAAATAAAAAATGGTATACTAGGATTACAGGAGGTATTGAAAATGAATGATATTGTCGCAAAAGAAATAAAATCAGACCGGGTTATGGAATTATTCTTTCGTCTGATCAAAGGAGAATCTTTATCCGTCCAAAGATTAGCCGATGAATATCATGTATCAACAAGAAGCATCACCAGAGATATCAATTCTCTGAAATCATTTCTTGCCGACCACCGCGAGACACTTGGTTACGCGGAATTGGAATACTCTAGTTCGAACCACTGTTACCGACTCAAACTAGAACATTTTCTAACGAATAAAGAACTCCTTGTGATCACAAAAATATTGATTGGCAGTCGTGCACTGAACCATGCAGATCTCTTAGAAATCATCCGTAAACTTAAACTAAATACAAGTACAAATGACCGTGAGCAGCTTGAACAGCTCATACATAACGAATTATACCATTATAGTGAGATTGGTTCTGACTGCAAAAGTATCCTCGACCATATCTGGAAACTCACGGAATGTATTCATAACAGACATATGATAACCATTTCTTATTATAAGATGAATCGCGAGCTTGTAAAACGCAGACTCAAACCCGTATCTATCCTGTTCAGTGAATATTACTTTTATCTGATTGCATATAAGACCGAAGAAGATGCCGGAATTCCATACTATTTTCGGATCGATCGCATTACCAATATTACAATCCATCGCGAAACATACACATTAGCGCCAAGCGAACGCATAAATGAAGGGGAACTCCGTAAGAAAAGTCAGTTCATGTGGCCTGGTCCGGAACGCCACATCCGTTTTGCCTTTTCCGGTCCTTCCGTACAAGCAATCTTAGACCGGATACCAACCGCCCGCGTCATCGACTACATCAACAACGAAGCCATCATTGAAGCAGATGTCTTCGGAGAGGGAATCCGCATGTTCCTGTTAAGTCAGGGCTCCTGGGTCAGAGTCCTTGCACCGGAATCTTTTGCAAAAGAAATGAAACAGGAAATTGAAAAAATGGCAGCGCAATATCAGAATATCTCCATATAGCACAACACGCGCCCTTATATTCTATAAGAGCGCGCATTCTGTCTTATCTTCTTGTTACCATGCCAAGCAACCGCATCAACGGCATTACAAATGTCGGTGTATCCTCCCACTGCATCTGAATCACAGTTGTCTCTACTACATCACCTTCATCCTCATCTTCCTCACTTAGCTTCAACCACTCTAACGGATTCGTCCATTGCATATTGCACTTCTCCTTTCTTATGAATGGATACAGTTTAACATATTCGGACGACAAAATATGTCAGAGCGGATTTAATCTTTCAAAGACTCAATTACTTTCTCTACATCTTCCACTGACATATCTAATTTATCCGCAATCTGTTCTGTGGAATATTGCAATTCCTGATAATAAACCTTGATTGCACCTTCTTGTCTTCCTTCTCGTCTTCCTTCTTGTCTGCTAACTTCCTTCATCTCTCTTACCGCCTGACACATATCGATCACCTCATCTTCTTCTAATTCCTTCTCTGACATATCCAATGTACAGAATTCATTCAATACTGCTGCCGCAGACGACGGCATATTCGCTAACACATCTTCATGTTGATCCACATATTCCTGAAAA
>JBNMIW010000106.1:0-6556 GCA_050873485.1 Lachnospiraceae bacterium
CTATAACACATATGCGTGTGTATCTGTGTCTCCGGTTTCACACCACTGTGTGTCAGTCGGAATGCAGGAATTGCAAAATCAAGATATTCCGTATTCCAATCCGATCTGCGAAGTGGGAGTTTTTCCCGAAGTGCAGCCTCATCTATCTGTATCATACGGATACCATTTGCCTCAAGATCCAATACTTCATCCCGAATTGCCAATGCAATCTGTGAAATAGATTCACGGATTGAGATATCCTCTCTCGGAAATGACCAGTTGAGAATCGTAACCGGTCCGGTCAACATTCCTTTTACAATATGATCGGTCTGTGCCTGTGCATAGGTCGACCATTCTACCGTCATTGGTTTCTCGCGATACACATCACCCCAAATGATCGGTGGTTTTACACATCTTGTTCCATAAGACTGTACCCAGGCTTTTTCTGTAAATAAAAATCCACCTAATGCCTCACCAAAATATTCCACCATATCATTTCGTTCATACTCTCCATGTACTAAAACATCTAATCCGATCTCTTCCTGTTTCTTAATACATTCTGCAATCTTTTTCTTATTGAATGCAACATATTCTTCCTGTGTAATCTCTCCCTTACGATATGCAGACCGGTTTGCCTTTACATCCTTTGTCTGTGGAAATGATCCAATCGTAGTCGTCGGCAATTCCGGCAGTCCAAACTCCTTCTTTTGTAACTTCTGGCGTTCCTTTCGTTCCGGCAGTCTTACATAGTCTTTCTCCGTAACCTTTGCAAGTCTTGATTTTACTGCTTCGTTATTACAATTTCGATCCTGTTCAAATAACGCATAATTCTTCTGATATTCAACCTCTTTTGTGTAGTCCTTGCAGTCCGCTAACTTGCCTAGCTCTTTTAATTCCGTCAATTTCTCTTCCGCAAATGCAAAGTGCTCCAGATATTCCTTGGCAAGTTTATTCTCATGCTGCAATGTATACGGAACATGCAGCAAAGAACAGGAAGTAGATAACACTACGTTAATATCCTTTTCACGCAGATTGCGAATCACCTTCAAAGTACGGTCATAATGATTCTTCCATATATTCTTTCCATTTACTAATCCGGCAAACAATATCTTGTCCGCAGGATATCCATACTCCTCCACTAACGCCGCTGTCTCCTTTCCCTCTAAGAAATCCAGACCAATTCCCGCAAATGGCATTGTAATCAGATCTTTATAAATATCTCTCACACCACCAAAGTACGTTTGAAGTAATATCTTACAAGAATCCGATACCGATAATAACGTATCATATATTTTATGAAATAATGCAATATCTTCCTTCGACATATCCTGAACCAATGCCGGTTCCTCGATCTGCAACCAAAGTGCACCCTGTGTTTCACATTTTTCAATAATCTGTTTGTATACATTTACAAATGCATCTGTAAAATCCGCTGCCTTTTTGCTTCCGGTATATCTGCAAAGCTTCAACATTGTATATGGTCCGACCACAATTGGTTTTGTCTCGATTCCCAATGCCTTCGCCTCTTTATATTCTGCAAACAATTTATCTCCTGACAATTCGATCACCATATCATCTTCCACTTCCGGAACAATATAATGATAATTCGTATTAAACCACTTCTTCATTGCCAATGCCTTTACGTCCCCAGATTCCCCCTGGTATCCTCTTGCCATGGCAAAATAAGTATCCAATGTGGAAAGTTTCAATTTCCGATATCTTTCCGGTACAATCCCTAATAACACTGCGGTATCTAATGTAATATCGTAAAATGAGAAATCATTACTGGAAATATAATCAATACCTGCCTGTTTCTGTACTTCCCAATGTCTTTTACGCAATTCCCTTGCAGTTTGTAAAAGCTCCTCCCGTGTAACCTCTTTTCTAAAATACCGCTCACTTGCAAATTTCAATTCCCTTAATGTTCCCACTCTGGGGAAACCGATCACTGCTGTTTTCATCATATCCTCCTTTAACGTTATCTATCATAGATACGATTATAGTGGAAAATATGCACATTGAATAATACATTAAAAAACAGTTTATCCATAGTTTCAAACTATAGATAAACTGTCGCACCAGACTGTCTGTCAATCTTTCCCTCTATATATTCTACTTTAAATACTTCTTCAACGAATCCAGATACGTCTGTCCTAACCGGCTCATCACACCTTTTCGGTGTACAATATAACCAATCCGCATATCACTTTCATCTGCTAACGGAACCGCAATAATATCCTTGCCATTTAACTTCTTATCAATTACGCCACTGCACACTGTATATCCATTTAAACCGATCAACAGATTAAATAAAGTTGCACGGTCTCTGACACGAATATTCTTCTTGCGCTCCACCGCTGAAAAAATCTCCTCCGAAAAATAAAAGGAATTATGCTCACCCTGTTCAAAAGACAGATACGGATACTGTTCCAATTCCTCATTCGTGATAACATCCCTGTCTGCGAGCGGATGTTTCCGACTGATAAATACATGTGGTCTGGCAACAAACAATGAATGAAATTCCAGATCGTGCGATTTCAGGATCTTATGTATTACCGTCTCATTAAAGTCATTTAAAAACAAAATGCCGACCTCACTCCGCATCTTCGCTACATCCTCTATGATCTCGTAAGTCTGTGTCTCCCGTAAGCTAAAATCATATTCATCCTGTCCATACTGTTTGATCAGATCTACAAACGCATTAACGGCAAACGAATAATGCTGTGTCGATACGCAAAACTGCTTCTTTCCGCCCTGTCCATTCTTATATTTGTCCTCTAAGATTGCCGCCTGCTCCAATACCTGCCTTGCATAACCAAGAAAATCCTCCCCTTCCTTGGAGATATTGATCCCCTTGTTGGTTCGATGAAAGATCACGATATTCATTTCTTTTTCTAACTCATGAATGGCGTTTGTGAGACTTGGCTGCGAAATGTAGAGCCGATTTGCCGCCTCTGTAATCGTTCCGGTTTCCGCCACTGTGATCACATATTTCAGTTGTTGCAGTGTCATATTGCACTTCTCCCCTTTCTGTCAACCTTATCACAAATGAATACGATATAATTTCTTCAAAATCGGTCTCGTTCCGATCAACAAAAACACGAACGTTCCGCCTGCATGAAGCAGATCAAACGGAACTCCCATCGCATATACAGAAAGAATCATGTTCCCATTCACATGCTCCTGATACATCAATACCGATGCCGGATTCATAATTCCTCCGTAAATAAGAAATACCGTCACAAAACCAAACACACTGATGCCTGCTACTCTTTTCCAATCATACGATCGTTTGCGGCTAAATACCAGTCCCGCAAGCCAGCCCAATAACCCCATCGCAAACATCTGCCAGGGTGTCCATGGACCCTGACCAAAAAATATATTCGACACCAGCATAGAAAGTGCGCCCACCAAAAAACCGGCTTCTCCACCAAGTCCAATTCCCGACAACATAGTAAGTGCCGCCATCGGTTTTACATTCGGCACCATATAAAATGCCGCTCTTCCCACAACGGTAATCGCTGTCATAACTGCAATCACCATCATTTCCCGAAGCTGTGGTTTCTTTCTCTCATACGACACGAAAAATGCTCCCAATGCCTCCATCAACAGCACCAAAGAAATAAAATAATATTTTCGCTGTTGCAGGACGGTATGTCCCACATAGATGGTCAGCGGCATCACACAGCAGAAAATAAATGCCGGAAGAATACAATACCACTTTGATGGTTTCTGTCCCGACCGGCAGTCAGATTGCTTGCCCGGATTGCTTACTTCTTTCTGTTGTGGGTGCTCTCCGTTCTCTGAGAAAGTTCCACTCTTATCATCTATGTCTTTCGGCATATTGTTATCTTCCGGCCCTACCGGATCATCATCTTTTCCAAAATATTGCTCTACCTCTTCCACTGTCACCACATTATCGATCAGATTACGGCACATTCGTACAACTGCTGTTGTATAGAACACATTTTGCAGGAAAAACGATCTGGTATCCATCATCGACACAATATGTCCGTCAAAAAACAATCCACACCACTGCGTATATTTTGCACAAAACTCCACATCATGACTTACCAGCACAATTGTTTTTCCTTGTGCTGCCAGACGTTGCAGCTTCCGTCCCATCTCACATTTTGCCTCATGATCCATGCCTTTTCCCGGTTCGTCCAATAATAAAATGTCATAATCTGCAAGCATGAGTTTTGCAATCCCTAATTTCTGCATCTGCCCACCTGACAGATCAAATGGATGCTGCTCTAATATCGACTGTAAATCCCATTCCCGGATCACATCCTGCAAGACCGGACTTTCCGTGTTGCAAAATTGCTTTTCCAGACCTGCACTGACACACAACTCTTCCCACACCGTATCCTGTGCAAACAATGTCTGCGGATTCTGCGGAAGCATTGCTACTGTTCCTGTCTGTTTTCGGATCCTGCCCCGCAAAGCCTCATAATGTCCTGCCAGCACATGAAGCAATGTAGATTTACCGGTTCCATTTCCGCCCATAATAGCTGTGACACTGCCCTTTTCCGGAGAAAAACTGCATGCCTTTAGAATATCTTTTCCCTGACGTTCATACCGGAACCATAATTCATCCGCACAAAATGCACTCTGCATTTTCTGTGGTCTTCGCCCGTTCTCCCTATCACTCATCTGCTGTACATTCTTCTCCGTACGTTCTATGCCGAGATTCTTCTGTGCCGTATCCGCAGTTGCGTCAGGACTTTGCATATTCCTCCCAGATTCCGTAAGTATCTGCTCAAGCCGGATTCTTCCTTCCCGGACAGTCAACGGTACATCTTTTCCACTTCTTAACTGTAGATAAATTCTGGCAGCGGATGGCAGCGCACTATACATTACATGTTTGCGATCTGACAAATACATTGCGATCTGCTCCGGTGTGCCCTCACATTCTATTCGTCCGTCGCTCATCAGCCAGACACGGTCACACATCGAATATACATCCTCTAATCGATGTTCCGTCATAATGATCGTTGTTCCAAGTTCCCGGTGGATACGTTCTACGATATGAAAGAATTCGGCAGCCGCAACCGGATCTAACTGGCTGGTCGGTTCATCCAATACCAGCACTTCCGGTTCCATCACCATAACTGCCGCCAGATTGACCAATTGTTTCTGTCCTCCGGACAGATTACATAATTTCTCCTCATAGATTCCCTCTAATCCAAAAAATGCGACCATCTCCGCAACTTTTCGCTGCATTACTTCCTGTGTATATCCGAGACTTTCCAATCCAAATGCCAATTCATGCCATACACGATCCATCACCTGTGCAGACTCCGGATTCTGCCGCACATATCCAACAATTCCTGCACTCTCCCGCTGCGATAATTGCTCAATTCTTGTGCCATTTAAATATATGCGTGTATTCCCACTTCGCGCACCCGCCGGAAGATAGTCCACTTTCAAGTGCCGCAGCAATGTTGTCTTACCGCATCCGGATTCCCCAATGATCAGCACAAATTGTCCCTTGTCCACCACGGTTGAGATATCATTTAAACTGAAAATATCTCCCTTTCTATATGAAAATGTCAGATGTTCGATTCGAATCTGCTCCATACAAAACTCCTTATATACATCAGGCTCTTACACGTCCCTGCGAATACGTTAATCTCTCCCTAAGTTCTATGCCGACCGGAAGAAAACACATCAATCCATACACCACATACAAACTCACGGAATAAAGATTCATTCCACTGCCGCCTGTCACCGGATAATATTCCCATTCCAAGCCACCCTTTAGCCCACCGATCACAATATATACAAACATTACCAGAATCCCCGACAATACCATCCGATCCCACTTTGTAAATCGAAATGTTGTATATGCCGTTCTGCCCGGCAACCCATATCCCCGCCCTTTCATGCTGTCCGCCATGTCAACGGAATCCTGAAGTGCCCAGGTGATCAACAACGACACATTCTGAATCCCCCTACGAATGAGGTGTATCTTCGTTCTGATCCAGCCTTTTTCCGGATAGTCTTCCTGCGTCCATCCTTTTTCTCTTGCATTCTCCGTACACCGGATCTCCTTTAGCTTTCTCTGCATTTTCGGAATAAATCCAAGCACCATCGAAAGGATCATGGAAAGAACAGGAAACACTTTTCCAAACAGATACACAATCTTATCCGCAGTTAATATCTCACTGATACACCGAAACCACATCAGAGTTGCCCCCAGCATAAATGCTGCCGCAATTCCATAACAGATGGATTCTAATGTCAGTGCATTGCCACCTGGAAGATAGCAGATTGTCGTCACTCCCTGATGACTAAATGCAGGATTCAATATTGCTGCTACTACCATCACGCCTGCCATGCCGCCCAATCCCTTCCGTGCATTGCGATATCCAAACATCTGAATCGTATAGCAAAACGCTGCCACAAAACTGATTGCCAGACATACCGGATGCATCAACATCATACTACATCCGAGTACAACTGCAAAATATATGAAATTGACCACCGGATGCAAACGGTTCATGTGCGACCTCCTACTCTTTGAAATATCCTCCGACATCCTTACCCAGATTGCAGGTGTATACCCAGCGGA
>JBNMIW010000107.1:0-6490 GCA_050873485.1 Lachnospiraceae bacterium
CGATTTGGTAGCCGGAGCAGTTGCGGCAATTGCAGAATATAAAGCTCCGCTTGCTGTTTGCGATCTGGGAACAGCAACAACGGTTTGCGTAATTGATGAGAAGAAAAATTATCTTGGCGGTATGATTTACCCAGGAATCAATATTTCATTAAATGCATTGACTTCGAATGCATCACAATTACAGGGGATTGGATTGGAAGCACCGAAGAGAATGATCGGAAAGAATACGATTGACTGTATGAAGAGCGGAATCATTTATTCTAATGCAGCGGCTCTCGATGGTATTATTGAGCGCCTGGAAGAAGAACTGGGTCAGAAGTTGACGATAATTGCAACAGGCGGACTGGCGAAGAAAATTGTTCCGTATTGTAAACGTGAGATGATTGTGGACGATGATTTGCTGCTGAAGGGCTTACAGATCATATATGATAAAAATCGGAAATAGAAGAGAAGTTGAGGAAGAGGCAGTGTGTAGGAATACATGCTGTTTCTTTTTTTGTTTCCAAGCACTTGCAACGATGCATATTTTTAGAAATATAGTAATTAAAACTATATAAAGAAGAAATGAAAACAATATTGTCTTGACATATTTACTTAAATTATTTATATTATAAAATAGTTTTAAATTCAAAGCAAATGACGAGAGGTAATAATATGAACAAGATAATAGAAAAAATCCCCATGTTAAAAATTGGAGAAAAAGAGGCAAGACTTCCGATTATACAAGGGGGAATGGGAGTCGGAGTCAGTCGGTCTTCTTTGGCTGGAGCAGTTGGGAAAGAAGGCGGAATCGGAATCATTTCCACAGCACAGATAGGGTATGATGAGGACGGATTTGAACAAAATCAGGCAGAAGCGAATCTCTGTGCAATCCGAAAGCATATCAAACGAGCAAGGAAGCTGGCAATGGACGAAAATGGATACTGTCCGGGATTGATCGGTGTTAATGTGATGGTTGCATTGAAACACTATCGGGAGCATGTGCGTGCGTCAGTGGAAGCGGGAGCTGATGTGATTATATGTGGGGCAGGATTGCCATTAGATCTTCCGGAATTGACAAAAGAGAGTGAAACAAAGATTGCTCCAATTGTATCAAGTGCGAGAGCTTGCAAATTGATTTTGCGACAGTGGGATCGAAAATATCAGTGTACGGCAGATTTTATTGTAGTGGAAGGTCCGGCTGCAGGCGGGCATCTGGGATTCCATATGGATGAGCTGGAAACATATGGATATTTACAACAGAAAGATGCAAAGGGAATGGAGCTAGCCAATGCGAAAGGGCAGGCTGAAATGGATGAACAGATACAGGAGATAATTGAGCTAAAAAAAGAATACGAAGAGAAATATCAATGTCATATCCCCGTAATTATGGCGGGCGGAGTATTTGACTACGGAGATGTCAAGCATGCATTCCAGCTTGGAGCAGAGGGAGTTCAGGTTGCGAGTAGATTTGTTACGACCTATGAATGTGATGCTTCAGATGCGTATAAACAGGCATATTTGCAGGCGAAGGAAGAAGATATACAGATAATCAAGAGTCCGGTGGGATTGCCGGGGAGGGCAATCCGCAATGCATTTGTTGAGCAAACAGAAAAGAAAAAATGTAAGATTCAGAAGTGTTATCAATGTCTGGCAAAATGTAATCCGGCGGAAGTACCATACTGTATAACAAAAGCATTGGTTGACGCGGTAAAAGGAGATATAGAGCAAGGCTTGATATTTTGTGGCTCCAATGTAGGACGTATTCAGAAGATGATGCATGTAAAAGAAGTGATGGATGAGCTTATAGGAAATATAAATGCAAAATGAGGTGAAGCAGTGTAAGCTTTTACTGTTTTATTTTCCGAAATATTCGTGATGGTATGCACAAAGAATTCCAAACATACATATACTATGCAGAGAGTGTAGTAGGTAGAGAGGTATTATTGTTTGCAGATATGTGTAGACAATAATAAAGAAGAATCATTTTATGCTTGTGAAAATGATGCAGGAAGGTGTGCAGCAGAACAGGGATAGAGCAGTGGACCGCGGTAAGCTGCAAATCAATGTAACTTCGGAAATTACAGCCTATCCGGTTGAAAATGCTACGATTTCAATTTCTTATACCGGTGTGCCGGACAGCACACTGGAACAATTACAGACAAACAATTCAGGACAGACGGAGATTGTGGAACTGGATACACCGCCACTTGAATACAGTCTGAATCCTACGATTGAAGAGCAGCCTTATTCCGAATATACTTTACAGATAGAAGCGCCTGGATTTGAACCGGTGAATATCGCAGGAACAGAACTTTTACCGGAAGTAACCGCACTACAGAACGTACAGTTGCGTCCGTTTGTTGAAAATGCAACGCCGGATGTGTTTGTTATTCCCGCACATACATTATATGGAGAGTATCCCCCGAAGATTCCAGAAGATGAGATAAAGCCTACGAATGAGACCGGAGAAATTGTGCTCAGCCGCGTTGTGGTGCCGGAATATATTGTTGTGCATGACGGATCCCCGCGTGATACAACGGCGACTAATTACTATGTAAAATATAAAGATTACATCAAAAATGTAGCATCCAGTGAAATTTATGCAACATGGACGGATGAGGCAATTCGGGCAAATGTGCTTGCAATTATGTCATTTACGTTGAATCGTGTTTATACGGAATGGTATCGCAATCGTGGGTACGATTTTACAATTACATCATCTACTGCGTTTGACCATAAATGGATTCCGGAGCGGAATTATTTTGATACCATATCGGTTATTGTAGATGAGTTGTTTGCAGATTATCTGTCCAGACCAAATGTACGGCAGCCGATATTGACGCAGTATTGTGACGGAAGGCGAGTACAGTGTCCGAATTGGATGACACAATGGGGAAGCCAGAGCCTTGGTGAGCAAGGCTATTCAGCCATCGAAATCTTGCGATATTTTTATGGAGATGATATGTATATCAATACTGCGCAAGAGGTATCCGGTATTCCGTCATCTTGGCCGGGATATGATCTGGAAATTGGCGCAAGCGGTGATAAGGTAAGGCAGATACAAGAACAATTGAATGTGGTTGCCGGAGCTTATCCTGCAATTCCGAAAGTTACTGCAGATGGACTCTATGGACCGGCAACTGCAGAATCTGTTCGTGTTTTTCAATCGGTGTTCGGATTACCGGAGACAGGAGTTGTGGATTATCGTACCTGGTACAAAATATCGGAGATTTATGTGGGAGTATCGCGAATTGCAGAATTAAGATGAGATAATAGCTATAAGAATAACTAATCACATAGATTTAGTGATTCTTATAGCTATGTTTATCTAAAAATTTTTTAGAAAAATCAAAAAAAAAGCTGCCGCGAATTGGTTGAATTCTAAAAAAGGATATAGTATAATCTTAACAATTTGAGCAGGTGTAGCATAAATACAAGCGATACTGTTCAAAGAAAATAGCACAACAAGACGAAGGGAGCAGATGAACAGATGAAGGCGTTTCTAATATTAGAAGACGGAACTGTGTTTACGGGAACAAGCATAGGTTCAACAAAAGACATGATCAGTGAAATCGTATTTAATACCTCAATGACAGGATATTTAGAGGTGTTAACGGACCCTTCTTATGCGGGACAGGCCGTTGTGATGACCTATCCACTGATTGGTAATTACGGAATTACACCAGATATGGAATCGAGAAAGGCATGGCCGGATGGCTATATTGTCAAAGAGTTATCTCGTGTTCCTAGTAATTTTAGATGCCAGGGAACAATTCAGGATTTCTTAAAAGAACAGGATATTCCGGGAATTGCTGGTATTGATACCCGAGCTCTTACGAAGATTTTAAGAGAGAAGGGTACCATGAATGGAATGATTACAACAAACGAGAATTATAATTTAGAGGAGATCCTTCCTAAATTGAAAGCTTACACAGTAGGTGATGTCGTTTCTAAAGTAACCTGCGATGAGAAGTATATATTAGAGGGAACAGGTAAGAAAGTTGCCCTGTTAGATCTTGGAGCAAAGAATAATATTGCAAAGTCATTAAATGAACGTGGTTGTGAAGTGACTGTTTATCCGGCACATACAACTGCAGAAGAAATCATTTCTTCTAATCCTGATGGGATTATGTTATCGAATGGACCTGGAGATCCGGCGGATTGCACATCTATTATCGAAGAAATCAAGAAATTATACAATACAGATATTCCAATATTTGCTATTTGTTTAGGACATCAATTGATGGCCCTTGCTACGGGTGCGTCTACACACAAGTTAAAGTATGGACACCGAGGTGGAAATCATCCGGTCAAAGACTTACAGACAGGTCGCGTATATATTTCTTCACAGAATCATGGCTATGTAGTAGATGCAGAAAATGTAGATCCAAGTATTGCGGTACCGGCTTTTGTTAATGTTAATGACGGGACAAATGAAGGTCTTGCTTATGTAGGAAAGAATATCTTTACCGTACAGTTCCATCCGGAAGCTTGCCCTGGACCACAGGATTCAGGATATTTATTCGACAGATTTATTAATATGATGGGAGGAGCCAAATAATGCCTAGAGATAATAGTATAAAAAAAGTATTGGTTATCGGCTCAGGTCCGATCGTCATCGGACAGGCAGCAGAGTTTGATTACGCCGGAACACAGGCATGTCGTTCATTAAAAGAGGAAGGTCTGGAAGTTGTTCTGCTGAACTCGAACCCGGCGACTATCATGACAGATAAAGATATTGCAGATCGTGTATATATTGAACCACTGACAATCGAAGTGGTGGAGCAATTGATTAAAAAGGAAAAACCGGACAGTGTGCTGCCAACACTTGGTGGACAGGCAGGATTGAACCTTGCGATGGAACTGGAAGAGGCCGGATTCTTAAAAGAGAATAATGTGCGCTTGATCGGTACAACATCAGAGACAATCAAGAAAGCAGAGGATCGTCTGGAGTTCAAGGCTACGATGGAGAAAATCGGAGAGCCGGTAGCAGCTTCTCTTGTTGTTGAAAATGTAGAGGATGGACTTGCATTTGCCAACAGTATCGGTTATCCGGTGGTACTTCGTCCAGCGTATACACTGGGAGGAAGCGGTGGCGGAATCGCTCATGATTCTCATCAGCTTATTGAAATTCTTGAAAATGGACTGAGACTTTCCCGTGTGGGACAGGTCCTGGTAGAGAGATGTATTGCGGGTTGGAAAGAGATTGAGTACGAAGTAATGCGTGACAGCAAGGGCAATTGTATTACTGTATGTAATATGGAAAATATTGACCCGGTCGGAGTGCATACCGGAGATAGTATTGTAGTTGCACCATCGCAGACATTGGGAGATAAAGAATATCAGATGCTTCGTACATCTGCATTAAATATTATCAGCGAATTGAATATTACAGGTGGATGTAACGTACAGTATGCATTGAATCCGGAGTCGTTTGAATATTGCGTAATCGAGGTAAATCCACGTGTAAGCCGTTCTTCCGCATTGGCTTCAAAGGCAACCGGTTATCCAATCGCAAAAGTTGCAGCAAAGATTGCATTGGGATATACATTGGATGAGATCAAAAATGCAATTACACATAAAACATATGCAAGTTTCGAGCCAATGCTTGATTACTGTGTTGTTAAGATTCCGAGACTCCCGTTTGATAAGTTCATCAGTGCAAAGAGAACGTTGACAACACAGATGAAAGCGACCGGAGAGGTTATGAGTATCTGCGATAATTTTGAAGGTGCTCTTATGAAAGCAATCCGTTCTTTGGAACAGCATGTAGACAGCTTGATGTCATATGATTTCACAGAATTGTCTGACGATGATCTGATGGAAGAATTGCATATTGTGGATGACATGAGAATCTGGAGAATCGCAGAAGCAATTCGTCGAGGTGTATCTTATGAAACGATTCATGAGATCACAAAGATTGATGTCTGGTTCATCGATAAATTTGCAATCATTACAGAGATGGAAGAGAGATTGAAAACAGAAGAACTGACACCGGAACTTTTGAGAGAAGCAAAAAGAATCGAGTTCCCGGATAATGTGATTGCCGAACTTACGGGAAAAGACGAACGTGAGATTCACGATATGCGTCATGCCAACGGAATCGTGGCAGCATATAAGATGGTTGATACTTGTGCAGCGGAATTCGCGGCAGAAACACCATATTATTATTCTGTGTTTGGCTGTGAGTCTGAAGTTGAGAAAACAAATGATAAAAAGAAAGTAATAGTACTTGGTTCAGGTCCAATCCGTATCGGCCAGGGAATTGAGTTTGACTTCTGTTCTGTACATTGTACATGGGCATTTGCAAAAGAAAATTACGAAACAATCATTGTAAATAATAATCCGGAAACAGTAAGTACAGACTTTGATATTGCGGATAAATTGTATTTTGAGCCTTTGACACCGGAAGATGTGGAAAGCATTGTAGATATCGAAAAACCGGATGGTGCAGTCGTTCAGTTTGGTGGACAGACAGCAATCAAGCTGACAGAGAGCTTGATGAAGA
>JBNMIW010000108.1:0-6351 GCA_050873485.1 Lachnospiraceae bacterium
AACGGTAACTGGATCGGATTTGATGCAGATATGGCAACTGCGTTTGCCAAGAGCCTTGGTGTGGATGTAGAATTCGTTGAGATTGATTGGGACAACAAGGTATTAGAGTTGGATAACAAGTCCATCGACTGTGTATGGAATGGTATGACTTTAACAGATGAAGTAACATCTTCTATGGCATGTTCCAATGCTTACTGCAACAATGCACAGGTTGCCATTGTGAAGAAGGATGTTGCAGATCAGTACCAGACCGTAGAGAGCATGAAGGATCTCAGTTTTGCGGTAGAAGCCGGTTCTGCAGGTGAAGCAGAAGTAACAGCACTTAATTACAATTGTACACCGGTTAAGGCACAGGCAGATGCATTGATGGAGGTTGCGGCAGGAACTTCGGACGCAGCTGTAATTGATTCCTTAATGGCAGCCGCAATGGTTGGTGAGGGAACCGGATATGAAAATCTTACATATACAGCAAGCTTTAACAGTGAAGAATATGGTGTTGGTTTCCGTAAAGGTTCTGATCTGGTTGAGAAGTTAAATACATTCTTTGCAGACAGCTACAAAGATGGCAGTATGAAGACAACTGCTGAGAAGTACGGTGTTCAGGCTGCATTGGTTGAACAGTAGGATAAAGTAAGGCAGGTAAAGGTATGTCAACGATTATGGAACAGATGCCGATTGTATTTCAGGCATTGAATGTAGGCTTTGTGCAGACATTGAAATTATTTTTTGTAACGTTATTGGGAGCATTTCCGCTCGGATTGGTTATTGCATTCGGTTCGTTGTCCGGATTTCGTCCCCTTCGATACCTTACCCGGATATTTGTCTGGATCATAAGAGGAACTCCTCTTATGATTCAGCTTTTAATTATCTATTATTTTCCGGGTTTGGTACTTGGTAAGACAATCTGGGGCGGTGGCGAGGATGGAAGATTCTTAGCGGCAGCAGTATCCTTTATAGTGAATTATGCGTGTTATTTCTCAGAGATCTATCGTGGAGGAATCCAGAGTGTACCAAAGGGACAGCAGGAAGCTGGTCTTGTGCTTGGCATGACAAAGAGCCAGATCTTTTTCAAGGTCACTTTGTTACAGATGATCAAGCGGATCGTACCTCCAATCTCGAATGAGATCATTACGTTGGTTAAGGATACATCATTGGCACGTATTATTGCGTTACAGGAGATTATCTGGGCAGGCCAGGCATTCCTGAAAGGTTCTCAGGGAATCTCGGGTCAGATATGGCCATTGTTCTTTACAGCAGTATATTATCTGGTATTCAGCGGTATTCTGACACTCCTTCTTGGATGGTTAGAACGCAAACTGGATTATTTCAAGTAAGGAGGATGGTAACGTGGCAATATTAGAGGTTCACAATATAGAGAAGAGCTTTGGCTCAACGAAGGTACTTAAGAATATTGATTTTTCTCTGGAACAGGGACAGGCACTTGCTATTATCGGTTCATCCGGTTCCGGTAAGACAACCTTACTTCGTTGTCTGAACTTTTTGGAAAGACCGGACAAGGGTAGGATTGTTGTACAGGGAGAGACTTTGTTTGATGCGGATGATCCGGCAACGATGAAGGAAAAGGATGTCCGGATGAAACGTCTGCATTTTGGAATGGTATTTCAGTCATTTAATCTGTTTCCACAGTATACGGCATTGGAAAATGTAATGTTGGCAAACCAGTTACTTGAGAAAGAAAAACCGGGATTTAAAGAACATAAAAAAGAGATCTATGCACAGATTGAAGAGCATGCAAGAGAGTTGTTAGATAAGATGGGATTGTCTGATCGTGCAGACCACTATCCACATCAGTTATCCGGTGGCCAGCAGCAGAGGGTTGCGATTGCCAGAGCATTGGCATTGCATCCGGATATTTTGTGTTTTGATGAGCCGACATCCGCATTAGATCCGGAGCTTACCGGTGAAGTGCTGAAGGTAATCCGCAGTCTTGCAGATCAGAAGACCACAATGGTTATTGTAACGCATGAGATGGCATTTGCAAGAGATGTAGCAGATCAGGTTATCTTTATGGATGAGGGTGTCATTTTAGAGCAGGGAGACGCAAGACAGGTGATCGAGCATCCGACACAGGAACGTACCAAACAGTTTTTATCAAGATTTGCTGAGAATTAGGTTCTATAAAAGGAGGAATTATTACAGATGGAACAGTACAAGAAGGAATTTATTGAGTTTATGATCGATTGTAACGTATTAAAATTTGGAGATTTTATCACAAAAAGTGGAAGAAAGACTCCGTTCTTTGTAAATACGGGATTTTATCGTACCGGTTCCCAGTTAAAGAGACTTGGTGAATATTATGCGGAAGCGATCAATAATGAGTTCGGAACAGATTTTGATGTATTATTTGGACCGGCATATAAGGGAATTCCTCTTACGGTAGCTACTACAATGGCAATTGCAGATCGTTATGATGAGGATATCCGGTATTGTTCGAACCGGAAAGAAGTAAAGGACCATGGTGATAAGGGAATTCTTTTAGGCAGCCCGATCGAAGATGGTGATAAGGTTGTGATCATTGAGGATGTAACAACCGCAGGTACTTCTATCGAGGAAACATTGCCGATCATCAAGGCACAGGGTGATGTAGAGATGGTCGGAATGGTTGTATCGGTTGACCGTATGGAACGTGGTCAGGGAACCAAGTCCGCTTTGAAAGAGATTGAAGAAAAGTATGGTTTTAAGACAACTTCTATTGTAACAATGGCAGAAGTGGTTGAGCATTTGTATAATAAACCATACAAGGGTAAGATTGTGATCGATGATACATTAAAAGCAGCAATTGATGCATACTATGAGCAGTATGGAGCAAAATAGACAGATGCGATCAGGTAAGCATTCGTTAAAAAGTGCATATTAAAAAACGGAGGTATTTTATGAGCGAAAAAGTTTACAAGACAATGAGTAAAGTCGGTGCGTGGAATATTGTATTTGGTATTGTTATGATTCTGGTAGGATTGACAGTAGGAATCATGCAGATCATTCATGGGGGCAAACTGTTAAGTAACAAAAAAGAGATTATGTTCTAAATGATCGATCAAATGGTATAAGAGAAGAAGCTTTCGGCATGATAAATAATGTCGGAAGCTTTTTTGCAATTGTAAACACTTATGGATATGATGTCTTTTTTATGAAAATAGGAAATAGGTCTTTTCATATAATAGAAAGTGTGTTATAGTAACAATATGTGTTGTGGTTTTTAATACTACATCATGTTGTGCGAAAGATATGTATGACCTTGTGAATGTATACAGGGAATAGAGAAAAGATAGAGTAAGGAGATATCACATGGCTTATCAGATTATTACAGACAGTTCCTGTGACCTAAGTCCGGAACTTGTGAAGGAAAAACAGTTGCACGTTGTACCGTTTTATATATCATTTGATGAGGAGAATTATTTCAAAGAGAATGAAGAGATTAAGGTACATGAATTCTATCAGAAGATGGTAGATCATCCGGATATTTTTCCAAAGACATCCCTTCCGTCTGTAGAAGATTATATTGATGCGTTTACCCCATATCTGCAACAGAAGATTGATATTATATGCATCTGTATTACCACAAAGTTTAGTGGATCTTATAATTCTGCATCAACAGCGAAAGATATCTTATTAGAGGATTATCCGGATGCAAAGATTACAGTAATTGATGCGACCGTCAATACGGTATTACAGGGGATTCTGGTATTAGAGGCTGTCCGCATGAAGGAAGACGGACTTTCCTATGAGGAAGTGATTGAGGGCATTGACCGAATCAAAGGAACCGGCAGAATCATTTTCACAGTTGGCAATATGGATTATCTGATTCATGGAGGACGTGTTGGCAAGGTTATGAAAGTAGCTGTTAATGCATTGAAGATTCGTCCGATGATCATTTTGAAAGAGGGAGAGATTTTCCCATTTGGAGTGGCGAGAAGCAGGAAGAAGTCCATTCAGAAGATCTTAGAAAAGACCAAAGCACATTTTAAGGAGATCAATGAATCACCGGATGATTATCAGATTGTAATCGGATATGGATATGATTATGAAGAGGCAGTGGAGTTCCGTAAGGAATTGCTTGCGTCGTTACAGACATATTCGAATATTCAGGATGTTGGCATATTCCAGATCGGAGCTATGATCGGTGTTCATACCGGTCCTTATCCATTGGGAATTGGTTTAATTCGTAAATATGATCGTTAATATATACCGTCGGAAATATATGAATAGGTTTCCGGCGGTATATTTTATGAGAAAATGTGGAAGAATAGGAGTAGGATAGTAGGGAACGGAAGTAGACGAACCTTGTAAAACTGCACAATTTCTTGTCGATGGAGTGGCAAAAACGGAGAAAATTTGGAAATAAGAGGAAAACGACTTACGAAAGTTAAATTTTTCTGCTATTATAGTAACAGATGTTAAGAAATGATCAAATTTTAGAAAGAGAGGAGTAAAATGTTTAAAGTTGGTGAGTATGTCGTTTATGGAATGAATGGTGTGTGCAGAGTGGAAGAGATTGGACCGATGCCTTTGAGTGGAATGGACAGTGATAAGATTTATTATACATTGTTGCCACTTTATACAAAGGGAAGTACGGTATTTACTCCAGTAGATAATAAGAAGGTTAAGATTCGCTCGGTAATTAGTAAGAAACAAGCATTGGAATTGATGGACGAGATGCCGGATGTAGAAGAGATTGAGGTTGCGGATGATAAGAAACGGGAATTGGCATACAAAGAGGCATTAAAGTCTTGTGATTGCCGGGAATGGATGCGGATTATCAATACCGTGTACAAGCGGAAGGAAGAACGTCAGGCACAGGGAAAGAAGATGTCTGCGTGTGATGAGAGATATTTGAAACAGGCACAGGATAGTTTGTTTGGTGAATTTGCAATCAGCCTTAAGATTGAGAAGAATGAAGTGGAAGATTACATGGTGCAGCGTACTAATTTAAAAGAGATGGCGTCAGCATCGTAAGAGAATACAGAATAGGTACAGAAAAGACGAATTCGTTCGTCTTTTTTTTATGCGTAAAAATGAAAAACCGGAATGTCTGATATGAATTGGTTGGGAAATTAGAAATTCAATATGAATCGCAGATTTCTTATATATACTTTTAAATGGGCAATTGGTAGCATTAAGGTAACAAATGAAATGAAGGAAGAGAGTATTTATGGAAAATCAGTGTGAATTACAAAGAGGAGCGGGTATATTGCTGCCAATATCCAGTTTGCCATCTTCGTATGGAATTGGAACATTTGGGAAAGCTGCTTATCAATTTGTAGATCAGTTAGTAAAGGCGGGACAACGATATTGGCAGGTGTTACCGATAGGGCCAACAAGTTATGGAGACAGTCCGTATCAGTCGTTTTCTGCATTTGCAGGTAATCCTTATTTTATTGATCTGGACATGTTATGTGAAGAAGGATTGTTAAGAGAGGACGAATTGCGCTACATAAAATGGGAAGAAAAGCCGGACAGGGTAGAATATGAATTGTTGTGGAAACATCGTTATGAAGTATTAAAGCAGGCATTTATACGGAGTAATCACAAGGAGTCAGAAAAATATAGACACTTTTTGGAAGAGAATGAACAGTGGATAGAAGACTATGGTTTATTTATGGCTTGTAAGGAACATTTCGATCATGTGGAATGGCTGAAATGGGATAAGGATATCCGATTCCGGCAGCCGGAGGCAGTGCAGAGGTATAAGAAAGCATATGCACAGGAAATGGATTTTTATTATTTTCTGCAATACAAATTCTATGAACAGTGGAGTAAATTAAAACGCTATGCGAATGAACAGGGTGTGCAGATTGTTGGGGATATGCCGATATATGTGGCACTTGACAGTGTGGATGTCTGGGTGGAACCGAGATTGTTTGAATTGGATGAAGAACGCAGACCGATTCATGTAGCAGGATGTCCGCCGGATGCATTTTCCGATGAAGGACAGAAATGGGGAAATCCGTTGTATAACTGGAAGGTTATGGAGGCGGAAGAATTTGCATGGTGGAAGCGTAGAATGTCGGCAGCAGCGAAGTTGTTTGATGTGGTGAGGATCGATCATTTTATCGGAATCGTACGGTACTATGTGATTCCTGCAAATGAGAGCGCACGGAACGGATGGTTTGAATGGGGACCGGGTGAAAAGCTGACAAAGGCACTCGATGAGGCAAGAGGAAGAACAAAGATCATTGCAGAAGATTTAGGAGTTGTGATCCCGCAGGTGAATGAGGTATTGAAAAAAGCGGGATATCCGGGTATGAAAGTGATTGAATTTGCATTTGATGGAAATACGGACAATCCATATCTTCCGCATATGTATGAAAAAAACTGTGTTGTGTATGGTGG
>JBNMIW010000109.1:0-6310 GCA_050873485.1 Lachnospiraceae bacterium
AACCGTAACGTATTTTCTGTGTGGTATTATGGATCTGATTCCGGGGGCACTACGGGGAATGGGACATTCAACCGTGCCAATGATCCTTTCGGTGATCGGAACGGTTGGAACAAGAGTGGTGTGGATCTATCTTGTATTTCCGTATCACAGAGCGTTAGATTTTTTGTTCATATCTTATCCGGTATCGTGGATTCTTACGATCGTCATGCAGGTGATCTGTTTTTATTTTGTGAGGAAAAAGGTTCATGCGTTACAGTGAGAATATGCAAAATGATATATGTAAGAAAATGAGACAATAAAATAATTTTTATTGAAAAAAAGGAAAATGTCCAATTGTGTCGTATATTTAACAGTGGGTGGAAAATACCGCAAGATTATGAAAAGAGGGAATGACAGATGAACATCCGCGAGAAGTTAGAGGCCTGGGAACATGAATATTTGTGTGAATATGCATCCTTTTCGGATCAGTCATTAGGAAGGGATATTCCGGAACCTATGTGTGATGTAAGAACGATCTATCAGAGGGATCGTGACCGGATTCTCCATTGTAAGTCATTCCGGCGTCTGAAACAGAAGACACAGGTATTTTTATCACCGGAAGGAGATCATTATCGGACACGTTTAACCCATACGCTGGAAGTAGCACAGACTGCAAGGACTATTGCCAGAGCACTTCGATTGAATGAAGAACTGACAGAAGCTATTGCATTAGGACATGATCTGGGTCACACCCCGTTTGGTCATGCCGGAGAACGTGCATTGAATGAAGTGTGCTCTACGGGATTCCGTCACAACGAACAGAGTATCCGTGTGGTAGAGCGCTTAGAGAAAAAAGGAAAAGGATTGAATCTTACCAGGGAAGTAAGAGATGGAATCCTGAATCATAAAACAACAGGCAGTCCTTCTACATTAGAGGGAAAGATTGTGCAGCTTGCAGACAAGATCGCGTATATTAATCATGATATTGATGATGCGATCCGGGGCGGCATTTTGTTAGAAAAAGATCTGCCGGCAACCTGTACCCAATTACTTGGAAACAGTACAAGAGATCGATTGAATACGATCATACATGATGTGATTGCCAATAGTGAGGGAAAAGGAGATATTGTATGTTCTCCGGATATCCGACAGGCAATGACGGGACTTCGCAGTTTTTTGTTTGATACTGTTTACACGAATCCGGTTGCTAAGGGAGAAGAAGGCAAAGCAAAACGTATGCTTCAGGAATTGTTTGGGTACTATACTTCTCATCCGGAAATGATGCCGGAAGAATATTTAGAAGCAATCGAACAGGGACAGGAGCGGGAGATAGTAGTGTGTGATTATATCGCAGGAATGACAGACAATTATGCGGTATTGAAGTTCCAGGAGGCATTTGAACCGAGTGGATGGAAGAGATAGAGGATAGAATATGTACTACTCAGATGAGATAATTGAAGAAGTACGTTCGAGAAATGATATAGTCGATGTGATCAGCAGCTATGTGAATTTGAAGAAAAAGGGCAATTCATATTCTGCCTGCTGTCCGTTTCATCATGAAAAGACACCATCCTTTCATGTAAGTCGGGAAAAACAGATGTATCATTGTTTTGGTTGTGGTGTCGGAGGCAATGTATATACATTTTTAATGGAACATGAGAATTATTCATTTCCGGAAGCAGTGGAGGCATTAGCGGAACGGGCGGGTGTGAAACTGCCGGAACAAAGTATGTCGCCGGAGGCAAAGAAACAGGCGGATGAGCGTACCCGGATCAAAGATATGAACCGGTTGGCAGCGGGATATTTCCATTATCTGCTTCGGACGGAACATGGAACACATGCGTTAGAATATTTGACAAACAGAGGATTGACAGAGAATACGATCAATCAGTTTGGACTGGGATTTTCAGATGTGTATCGGGATGATCTGTACAAATATCTAAAGAGCAAAGGTTACAAAGACGAAGAGATGAAGAATTCCGGATTGATCCGGTTTGATGAAAAATATGGTGCATCCGATCAGTTCTGGAATCGTGTCATGTATCCGATCGTAGATACGAATAACCGGGTGATCGGTTTTGGCGGACGTGTTATGGGTGACGGGAAACCGAAATATATCAACACACAGGAGACACCGGTATTTGATAAAAGCCGTAATTTATACGGACTTAATTTTGCCAAAAAGAGCAAACGACCGGGTATCATTTTTTGCGAGGGATATATGGATGTTATCTCAATGCATCAGGCAGGATTTGATAATGCGGTGGCATCGCTTGGAACAGCATTGACACCGGGACAGGTCAATTTGATCAAACGATACACAGACCGGGTGTATCTGGCATATGACAGTGATGAGGCCGGAACCAAGGCAGCATTGCGGGCGTTGGGAATCATGAGAGAATTTGAAATGCCTGCAAGAGTCATTTCATTGAAACCGTACAAAGATCCGGATGAACTGATACAGGCAGAGGGAACGGAGAGCTTTGAACGCCGGATTGAACAGGCGGTAAGTGGCACGATGTTTGAAATCGGCATTTTGGAACATAATTATAATCAGGAAGATCCGCAGGAACGGACGCAGTTCCAGAAAGAAGCTGCCAAGATATTATCTGTTATAGAAGATCCGTTAGAGCGTAACAATTATATAGAGAGTGTTGCCAAGAAGTATCGGATTGATAAGGATAGTCTGAAAGAGACGGTGACGCAATACGGCATTTCTGGCGCAGGAAGGATCAATAATGATGTGTTCCGTGAACAGAAGCCGCGAAGATCCGTAGAGGAAGAGAAACAACAAAAACAACTGAAGGCGGAGAGATTGCTGATCACATGGCTGATCAATGATAATTCGCTGTTTGATAAGATAAAAGATGTAATTGGGGTAGATGACTTTCTGGATCCGGTATATCATGATGTGGTAGAGAATCTGTTGAAACAGTATGAAACCGATGGTAAAGTCACACCGGCAGCAATCATCAATCATTATCAGAGCAAAGAGGAACATGAGAAAGTATCCGGCATTATGCAGCAGGAATTTGATATGGAGATTGCTCCTTCTGAAAAGTCGGTCGTGATTACAGATCTGGTAAAGAATATCAAACGTAGAAGTTTGCAGCACCAGTTAGAAGAGTCCAAAGATGATCTTCAAAAAATGGGTAAACTAATGATGGAAAAAGCAATGATTGATCGCATACAGATTCGTATATAGTGATTATCAGATAGAAAAAGAGAAATATACAGGAGTGTTGGAAAGACATTCTGAAGGAAGGATGGAAAAACGGAAGAACAAAAAAACATTACAGAAGATGCAAAGTTTCAGGAGAAATTACAGGAGTTACTTGTAATTGCCAAAAAGAAGAAAAATGTGATTGAAGATAATGAGATCATCGCATGTTTTGCAGCAGGCAATGTGGAATTGACGACAGAACGCATGGTGGAGATCTTTGATTTTCTGGAATCAAACAAGGTGGATGTCCTCACGATTTCAGATGTGGATGACGAGCCGGATGAAGATGCATTGCTTGATGTAGATGGTGAGGAAGATATAGAGGTTGAGAAGATCGATCTGTCTGTCCCGGAAGGTACGAATATCGAAGATCCGGTACGAATGTATTTAAAGGAAATCGGCAAAGTTCCTTTGCTAAGCGCAGAAGAAGAGATTGAGCTGGCACAGAAGATGGAAGCCGGAGAGATGGCAAAGAGTCAGTTAGAGGAAGCCGGGGATGATCTGGATGATGAGGCAAAGAAAGAACTTCAGAAGTTGATCGCTCAGGGAGATTACGCGAAAAAGAAACTGGCAGAAGCCAATTTACGTCTTGTTGTCAGTATTGCAAAACGTTATGTTGGAAGGGGCATGTTATTCTTAGACCTGATCCAGGAAGGCAATCTTGGACTGATCAAAGCGGTAGAGAAATTCGATTATCGAAAAGGATATAAGTTCTCCACTTATGCGACATGGTGGATTCGTCAGGCGATTACCAGAGCAATCGCAGATCAGGCAAGAACAATCCGTATTCCGGTGCATATGGTTGAAACGATCAACAAGTTGATCCGTGTCTCCAGACAGTTACTTCAGGAATTAGGACGGGAACCGACTCCGGAAGAGATTGCAGAAGAGATGGATATTCCGGTAGAACGTGTTCGTGAGATCCTGAAGATCTCACAGGAGCCGGTATCATTGGAGACTCCGATCGGTGAAGAGGAAGACAGTCATTTAGGAGACTTTATTCAGGATGAAAATGTTCCGGTTCCGGCGGATGCAGCAGCATTTACACTGTTAAAGGAACAGCTGGTAGAAGTATTGTCCACCTTAACAGAGAGAGAACAAAAAGTATTGCGACTGCGGTTTGGATTAGATGACGGAAGAGCAAGAACGTTAGAGGAAGTAGGTAAAGTATTTAACGTAACGCGTGAACGTATCCGTCAGATTGAGGCAAAGGCACTCAGAAAATTGAGACATCCTAGCAGAAGCAGAAAACTTCGTGATTATCTGGAGTAATAGAAGATGAAAGATATTAGTTTGTCGAAAAGAATGGAGGCTGTGGTGAAGATGATTTCACCACAGTCGTTTGCTATTGCGGATGTTGGATGCGATCATGCGTATGTGTCGATAGCGTTAAAACTGCGTGGTATGGCTCAAAAAGTGATCGCAATGGATGTGAGAAAAGGTCCGCTTGCGATAGCGGAGAAGAATATTGCATTATACGGATTGGCGGAATCCATTGATGTCCGTTTGGGGGATGGATTGGAGAAGCTGAACCCGGGAGAGGCGGATGCGATCGTGATCGCCGGAATGGGTGGATTGCTGATGCGGGATATTCTGGAACGGGGAAAGCGGATCTGGTGTGAAAAGGAACATCCGGTACTCATCTTGCAGCCACAATCGGATCTGGATGTTGTCCGACATTTTCTGTATGAGCATGGTTATGTCATAGAAAGGGAAAATATGCTCACAGAGGATGGAAAATACTACACCGTAATGAGGGCAGCATTTTGCCCGGAAGAACCGATGATGGAATATAATGATGCGGAATGGCTATACGGAGCGTATAATCTGCAACATAAAAACGGGATATTGCTGCAATATTTGCAAGATCAGAGCGCAACATTGCAGCGGATTGATGAAGAGTTGCAAAAGACAGTGGCGGATGCGGAGAAACGTGGAACAGTGGTGGCAGCAAAGACCGGACAGAGGATGTTGACGGTCAGACAACAGATCCGCATAAATGAAAAAGCACAACAATATTATAGAGAATAGAGCGGATGAAGAAGGGAGGAAGTGTCCATGGAATGTCAGGAAATTATGGCGTGTCTGGAGAGGTTATCACCAAGACAATATGCCTGTGATTGGGATAATGTAGGTCTTTTAGTGGGAAGAAAGGATAAAGAGGTCAATAAGATCATGATCGCTTTGGATGCAACGCATGAGGTGGTCACAAAAGCAGTTGCAGAACAGGTAGATATGCTGATCACACATCATCCGATGATCTTTTCTTCTGTAAAACAGATCAATGATGATAATTTTATTACAGAAAAGGTACTAATGTTAGCGGAACATGGAATATGTTATTATGCAATGCATACGAATTTTGATATTGTAGGCGGAATGGCGGAATTAGCGAGTAGTAAGCAGTATCTGGATCTGTCGGAAACAACCCCGATCAGTTGTGAATCCGGACAGACAGAGGGGCTTGGAAGATATGGAAAGCTGCCCAAACCGATGACAGCAACAGAGGTTGCAAAGTATGTAAAAGAACGATTTGGGATTCCGTTTGTCATGCTATATCAGTCCGCAGAACTGGCACAGAAGAAGTTTGACAAAATTGCGGTGCTGCCGGGTTCAGGAAAAAGTGAAATGAAACAGGTGAAAAGGGACGGATATGAATTATATCTGACCGGGGACTATACGCATCACGAAGGACTGGATGCGGTAGATATGGGAATGACCGTTCTGGATGCAACCCATTATGGATTGGAACACATATTTATACACTTTATTCATGAATATCTGGAAAATGAATTCGGAACGGATGCATTTTCGATTATAGAGGCGGACATGGGATTGCCGGTAAGGATAATCCAATAAGACAGTGAGAGAAGGAGGTCTGGCGTATGATACAGATTACAGTAGATGGGGTAAGACGAAAAGTTCAAGAGGAGACAACGTTAGAGGCAGTGGCAAAGGAATATGGTCATTGTGAAAAAGGTGAGATTGTGCTGGCATATCAGAATCATCATTTGTGTGAGCTGTTCAAGCAGGTAAAGGAAAATGCGGATATCACATTTGTAGATACAACAGAAAAGATCGGAATTGAAACATATCGGCGCAGTATGA
>JBNMIW010000110.1:0-6291 GCA_050873485.1 Lachnospiraceae bacterium
CTATTTTTGCAGTAAATCTTAAAAGAATTGTTAAACTGATTAACGAAAAATAATAGAAAATATCTCATATCAAGTGAGATAAATGTTAAAAAATCCACCAGAATAAAAATAAACACTGGTGGATTTTCTGTTTGATATAAATCTTACTCAAAAGCTATCTTTTTCAGTGCCCTCCTTACGCTGTGCAAGGGTGAAAGGCGTCGGAATTCTAATGGGGATACACTGTATTCCTCCGCAAACACTTTGGCAAACTTACCCTGATTTTCGTAACCAACTGCGTTCGCTATCTCTATCACTTTCCAATTGGTAGTTTCCAACAGCTCCGCCGCTTTCTCCATTCGTTTTCTGCGAAAATAAGACAAGTAACTGTCCCCTAGGATTCCTTTGACATATAATTTGAAGCTGCTCTCACTTACTCCAAACCGTTCTGCCATCTCTTTTGCTGTGATCCGCTTCGAAAGATCCTGCATAATGATCGACTCCGCTTCCTTCACAATTGCAATCTGTGATCTTGTAAAATATGTATCCGTCTCACTTTCACACGGCATTGCCAAAACCTCATGCAGCATCCGGACAACGAGGTAACGAAGCATTGGCAGTTCCAATTCTTCTTTCCTTTTCCATGCATCCTTAACAAGCGCAAACAACGCATCATTCATGTGGTGCAGATAAAGTCCATTCTCGCCACAGAACATCTCTACAATCTGCTCCACCTCTACCCCTAACAGAGATAGGAAGTCTGCACCCTTCGTCTGCCTTAATATCTCCCGGTCTATATAGAACTGTATTCCCTCATATCTTCTACCCGGATAGTAGAAATCCTTGGTTGGTACACAAGTGCTGATACACACCTGCTTATTCTCCACAATTGCATACCGGTTCCCCGTCAAAGACGCATCGCATCTGCCACCTACGCAGAAATTCAGGATCAGCATTTTCCCTGAAAATACAGAGCTGTCTCCTTTCGTCCAGCTATTCGTATAGATCTGGTTAAAGGAAATGCTGATACCCGGTGCAAGAAAATACGCATCCACGCGTCCCTCATTTTCTTTACAAATTGAAATATAATCTTGTTCCATCATGACCTCATTCTAACATCCTAATCTGTGAAACACAATCCGACGCAGACAAAATAATTGCTAAACGGGATTAAAATAACCAAATGGATTTTACACATTTTGTATAGTTTGATAGGATGCTTTCAGTTAGACATTGCTAACCAAATACTATTTGGATCGGAGGAAATAAAATGGAACAAATAACACTTTCTGCGACACAGCCCGGAACACAATATGTTGTCAAAGAAATCAAAGATGAGACACGTCTGATAAACCGACTGTCATCCATGGGTGTCATGTGCGGAAGTCAGATTGAAGTCTGTCAGAATAACCCAAAGCAACCTGTACTGATCTTTGTCAGAGACACGTTAGTTGCAATCGGTCGGGAGGAAAGCAAGAAAATTGTAGTAGGGGGTGCGAACCATGCGTAACTGTCCATCCTGTGAATCAAAATCAAATCATACATATCACGATGCAGCCACACCGGTGATTGCTCTGCTTGGTCAGCCAAACTCCGGTAAATCCACTATTTTTAACATGATCACCGGTTCCCATCAGCATGTCGGAAACTGGCCCGGCAAAACAGTAGAACAAAAAGAGGGTACATTTAAATGGAATGGTCAGCGTATGATCTTAGCAGATCTGCCGGGAAGCTATTCACTATCTGCCGGTTCCGATGAAGAAGTCATCACCAAAAACTATATCACGTCCGGTAATGCCGACCTTGTCCTTGTCATGGCAGATGCATCGCAGTTAAAGAGAAGTCTGTATATGTTGGCAGATTATGTTGGAACAAAAGTCCCTGCCATCCTCATCCTTAATATGATGGATGTTGCAAATACACAGGGAATCACCATTGATGTAGATGTACTTTCCAAAAAGTTAGGCATCCCGGTTGTACCAATGTCTGCGATCCGCAAAAAAGATTATCAGACACTTTATGCAGCGATTGAAAAAAGTTTAACTGACAAACCAGTTATCCAACACGATACATTATCCAGTGCAAAAGAAAAAATGAACTTTATTGATACCTTATTGCAGGATGTTCTCACAACCTCCAAAACCGCAGACCGTGCATTTACCAAATTTGATCAGAAGGCACTGTCTCCTGTAAAAGGAAAACTAATGGCATTTGGTATTATCCTTGGTATTTTCTTACTCTCCATGATATTTGCCGGTGTGGTTGGCGGCATTGCGTCTGCAATCCTTTCTTCCATATCGTCGGTATTGCAAACCGTAATGGTAAAAGCTGACGTACATCCACTCCTGATCTCTTTGATCTGTGATGTGTTAGTAAATGTGCTCTATTTTGCCTGCATGATGGCATCGTTTGTGTTAGGAATCTCATTTGGTTTCAACCTGATGGAGGAGACCGGATATCTCGCCCGTATTTCTTTCCTATTCGACCGCACTATGTCAAAGGTCGGCTTACAGGGAAAAGCAATCATGCCATTCTTCATGGGATTAGGCTGTACGATTGCCGGTGCAACCGGAACCCGTGTCGTTGACAATTGGGGGCAGCGTGTCCTTGCCATTGCCATGTCCTGGGCAGTACCATGTGCCGCAACCTTATCTGTTGTACCGACTATTGCGATTGCTTTATTCGGGAGTACCGGAGGGTTCCTTGTGATCGTATCCATCTTCTTATTTATGTTCCTGATGATGTGGGTCGTATACAAGGTGTTTGGCAATTCGCTGTCTCCAAAGGAAGAACGTGTTGGATTGATCATGGAGCTTCCTCCATATCACAAACCAAACTTCCGTAACATCTTATATGTAACATTTCAACGGACTCTTGACATCTTCTGGCGTGCTTTGCGGGTAATCTCGCTGGTTTCCATTGTGTTCTTTGTACTGACCTACGGTTTCGGCGGTGACCCGGCAAACAGTATCCTCTACCGGATCGGTGTGATCATTGAACCGGTTACCATGTTCTTTGGACTGAAATGGCAGGCATTCCTTGCATTTTGTGCTTCTGCCATCTCAAAGGAATCTTTGCTCGGTGTTTTGAACACACTGTATGGCACCGGCAGCAATCTGGTCAGCTCCACATTTGGCGCCAAAACGGCAGGAAGTGCTGCCGATATCTCGCAGATTCTATCTGCCAACTTCACAAAGGCACAAGGACTTGCTTTCATCTTTGCGATCAGCTTCAATATGCCTTGTGTCAGTGCGTTAGCAGCAACCGCCCGCGAAACACATTCTGTGAAATGGACGGCTAAGATCGGCGTATTCTATACCGGTGCAGCACTTCTTGTAGCGTGTATCGTATATCACATTGGACTGCTTGTATTCTAGCTTTACCACTTAGAAACAAATTCCAATGTTTTGGTAAGGGAATCCAGCCGGGCTTTCAGTCCCGGCTCCTTATTCTTACCGCGATCCCCTTTGAACATCTTTGTCTAGCCAAATTGCATCTTATCGTACTATTCCAGACCTTCTGCTTCCATCTCAGCCTTAATTGTATCCTCCGATGCTGCCATCGCCTGCAAGGTCTTCTCTAATAATGTATTTAATTCCCAGCCAAGCTGTTCAGCTCCCCGTTCAATTACCTCTCTCGAACAGCCTGCCGCAAATCCTTTTGACTTATATTTCTTCTTAAGGGATTTGAGTTCCATATCTTTCGTACTCTTTGACGGACGCATTAATGCCGCTGCCCAGATCAATCCGGTCAATTCATCTGCCGCAAATAAAACTTTTTCCATCTCATGAACCGGTTCCACATCAATTGTTGCACCGCATCCCACGGTAATACCATATCCATGTGAGCATACTGCATGAATCACATCTTCACCCACACCTGCTTCCCGCAGCATTTCCGGTGCCTTCAAGCAATGTTCTTCCGGATATAATTCAAAATCAATATCATGTAATAATCCTACAATGCCCCAATACTCGGCATCCTCACCATATCCTAATTCATTTGCATACCATTTCATGACGGCTTCTACCGTCAGTCCATGCTGAATATGAAATGGATCTTTGTTGTACTTCTTTAATAAGTTAAATGCTTCCTCTCTTGCTATTGTTTTCATGATGCAACATCTCCTTTATCTAAATTTTTCCGGAACGTTATATCCGTAAGAAATTAATTTTTCAACATAAGACTTATCATTCATACGCTGCAATGATTCATTATAATATTTTTGATTTTGTTTCTCTTCGTATCCCAAAACAATCCTTAAAAAAATAACAAGGCACCCTATCGTTCCTACAGCTCCGACAAAAATGCATCCAGCCAGCTTAATCGGATAACTTCCCATCATTCTGATATCTGCGATCAGCCATATAACGCAAGCTACCGTAAATAGGAAACAAATAATCGTTGCAATAAGATAAAACTTCGGATTCTTTGTAGCAGGTTCCACTCCTTCTAATGCAATCTCTCTCCATCTATTATCAAAATATTCCTGATTACAAGCCTTGCAATTTCGGATGGGACTTCCATATACCCATGCATTGCAGGCTTCTGTGTTCTTTTTTCCACATTTGGGGCAATTCCATTCAACATATCCCATCGATATCTATCCTCCACCTTTTTCCATTTCTTACTTTTCCTCAACCACTTGGAAGATATAGAACTTCAAATAATACGACTCATCAGCAGCCCAAAGAATCGGATGATCCGGTGACTGTGTGCGGAACTCTACCTGACGCAACCGCTTATGAACCGAATGTGCCGCCTCGTTGATCGTCTTGGTAAACAACTCATAACTCATAAAACGAGAACAGGAACACGTTGCAAGATAACCGCCATCTTTCACTAATTTCAGTCCCCGCATATTGATCTCCCGGTATCCTTTTGTCGCATTCTTGATAGAATTTCTGGACTTGGTAAATGCCGGTGGATCGAGGATCACCACATCATACTGCTCACCCTGCTCCTCTAACTTCGGCAGCAGATCAAACACATCGGCACTCTGGAATTGCACGGTATCGGATAAGCCGTTGAGTGCCGCATTCTCTGTTGCCTGTGCTACCGCAAGATCAGATGCATCCACGCCAAGCACAGATGCTGCTCCGGCAATTCCTGCATTTAGTGCAAAGGAACCTGTATGGGTAAAACAATCTAATACTTTCGCATCCTTGCAGAAACGTTGTACCGCCAGACGGTTATACTTCTGATCTAAGAAAAATCCGGTCTTCTGCCCATCCTTTACATCTACGATATATTTGACACCATTTTCTACGATCGGAACCTTCGTATCAAACTCTTCACCAATAAATCCCTTATATAACTCCATGCCCTCCTGCTTGCGCACCTTCACGTCACTTCGCTCATACACACCACGAATTACAATACCGTCTTCTGCCATTACCTCTTTCAAGGCATCCACGATCATCAATTTAAACCGATCAATGCCAAGTGCTAACGACTGTACGACTAACACATCCGAGAACTTATCTATAATAATACCCGGCAGAAAATCCGCTTCACCAAAGATCACACGGCAGGAACTTGTATCAACCGCTTTCTTCCGGTACTCCCATGCATTCTTTACACGCATTTTAATAAATGCCTCATCCACTTCAACATCTTCATGACGGGTCATCATCCGGATCGTAATCTTTGAATTCCGGTTAATAAATCCTTTTCCCATCGGATATCCATCGAAGTCTTTCACAATGACCATATCGCCATCCTCAAAGCTTCCCATAATACTTGCGATCTCATTATCGTATACCCAGGCTCCACCCGCCTTTAAAGTACGACCTTCACCCTTCTTCAAACTCACTACTGCCATGGTTGTTCTTCCTCCATATTTTTTAAATGTATCATAATTCATACCTTTTGAAACAGTATAAATATCGAAAGGCTGCGAGGAAAAGTGTGTTATATTTTTTCTTGACGCGCAATCTCTTAGAAATTCACTGCATTGTTCGGCGGGCTGTAACGCGCATGCGGGAGAGATGTTTGAACACAGGTCTTAGCATGTTTGTCTTATTGACTGCAGGCACGCTCTCGCTACTCTCACACGCAGCGGTACTAAGAATGTGCTGTTTTATTTTGTATAACATGTTCAATGTATGATAGCACATTCTAAGGACCGGCGTGATCAAAGTACCTGCATGTCAATGAAGACAAAACATTCTTGACCTGTGTGAGTTTCGCGGGAGCATGCGCAATCAAAACCGCCAGCCGCAATGCAGTAGAATTTCTTAGGGATTGAAAACAGCGCAGAAAAAATATAACACACTTTTCCTGCAACCGTACTGATATACTGTTTCAAAA